>NZ_JAKUFY010000021.1:0-64150 GCF_022663675.1 Bacillus cereus group sp. BfR-BA-01355 | reverse complement strand
AATATAATTTAATAACCCTTGAGGAGATTTTCATTATGGAAAATATAGATATTGGTAAAAAAATTGAAAAACAAAGAAAAGAAAAAGGTTTAACTAGTAAAGAACTAGCAAAGATGGCCGATATTACACCATCTATGTTAAGTCAAATTGAGCGTGGGTCGGCTAACCCTTCTATTCAAACATTAAAAGTGCTTGCTAAAGCTCTTGATGTGCCAACATTTAGCTTTTTACTTGAAGATACAAATACAGACGATTTAATTGTACGTTCCCATAAACGAAAGAAAATGATTATCGATAATTTATCATATGAAATGCTTTCACCTGATTTCACTGGAAATTTAGCAACAGCAATTATGACCGTCCCGCCTAATACAGCTTCATCAGAAAATGTGCTAGAACATAAAGGAGAAGAATTAGCATTTGTCTTAGATGGGAAAATCACATTATATTTAAACGAGGAAGAATACGTATTAGAAACTGGTGACAGTGTAAAGATACCTGCTTATTTAAAGCATAAATGGGTGAATCATTTTGAAAAAAACGCGATAGTTTTATTTTCTGTTACTCCGCCGATTTTTTAATGTATAAATAAAAACAGGATGGTTCTTATAAAATGCGGATTATCCTGTTTTTATTAAATAAGAAAGTGAAATTTTTGTTAAAAACTTAACAGTTGGACCCAATCCGAACAATCCTCCTAAAAACATATTTACAACTGAAACTATCCCTCCCATTGATGCTAACGTATCATGAGTCAGATTCATCCCACCACTACCAGAGGCACTTGTAATATTCACATAAAAATAAGAAATACGTAAAAATTAATTGATTTTTCAGAATTTTGTTGAAAAATATGGTAAAATCACTCTTATACTTCTTCTATTTTGTTATTATAGAAATAATTAAATTAGGATACTTTTATCGGATGGGGGAATATATAATGAGTGTGTTATTAAAAGGGCATGAACAGATTGTCAACGAATTAAACATTTTATATCAAGTAATGGTAGCGGAGCAATTAATTGAAGCGAAACAATTAAAAGAAAAAATAGAGAAACAGATTAATAAAATTGAAGCTGATCAAAATCTATCGCTTTACTACTCCCTACTAAACTTTAAATATAAGGTCCTAACCGATTGGACAAACATTAAGTATGATACTTTTAGTCAAATTGTTCGTTTAGACAATCCAATAACTGAAGACTTTATTACTTATTATTATCACTTTTTTAAAGCTGAACATGCTACCATTATTGGAAATTATGATGAAGCAAAAAAAGAATACGAAAAAGCTGAATCCCTTTTAAAACATGTACCAGGCGAACTAGAAGAAGCTGAATATAAATATAAATTTGCTATATTTAATCACCATACAAACAAACCACTTACAGCAATCAATTATGCAAATCAAGCTAAAGAGATTTTCTCAAAATATCCACGTTATGAAATTAAAATAGCTCTATGCGAAAACATTTTAGGCTCATGTTCTGTTTATTTAAAACAATTCGAACAAGCCGAAGAGAACTATAATTCAGCAATCAATATTTTACAAAAGCTGAAAGACGATACACTAATCTTAAAAGTTCGAAATAACTTAGGTTGGCTTTACTCTTCTCAAAATCTATCAACCCTTGCTATTAGACATCTTACAATAGTTACAAACAAATTACCTAAACACCTAAAAGCCAATTTTCTACAAGCCAAAGAACATTTTATTTTAAATGAAAAAGAACTTGCAAACCATTGGGTTCAAAAAGGCTTAGAAATTTGTAATGAATTAAATAATCAAGAATATAAACACCATTTCACTATCTTAAAAACACAACACACTGGTATTCTAGACGACTTAGAAAACGCAATCATTGCAGGCACTACATATTTTAACAGTAAAGAATTATACGATTATGCACAAGAATATTACGAATTATTAGCAGTAGAATTTCATAAAGTGAATAAAATAGAGAAATCTCAAAAATATTTTTTCAAAACTTACGAAGCAAAACAAAAATTATTAACTAAGGAGGCACTAAGATAATGAAAAAGATTAGTTTAGCTATTTTAACCTTTACATGCATACTTGCTTTTGGATTTAATAATTTTACTGAAAGTCAACAAGCAAAACAACTTCCAAAATGGGATACAGATAAACAAGAAACACATGCAGACCTATAGAAACCTAAAAACCCCTAATAAAGGGGTTTTTAGATTTCTACAATATAATGATTTAGCATATGATGAAGAAATATGCTTATAAAAGATAGCCATACACAGATACTCTCTGTACATGGCTATTTTTTATTTTTTCGACACTAACAAAATCCCTAAACTAATAATACAAAAGCTCATTATTTGCTGTGCTGATAGACCAAACAGAACCGAATTTTGTTCACTAACAAGCGAAATAATGATTTGAGCAAACCCCTCAATAATTAGAAAAACACTTATATTCTTTCCATTTCCAAGCCTTTCATTTTTCATCCATAAAAAGCCCATTATACAAAGAGCAAGGATGATCTCATATACGAAAATAGGGTGATATAAAAGTTTAGATTCATATATTTTTATTCCCCATGGTAGTGTCGTTTGTGCGCCTACTTCATGATGCAATAGAAAATAAAAGATAATACTCACACACAGACTAAAAGGCAATACATCAAGTAAAATACGAAGCGAAAATTGCTCCTTTTTACTTTTCCAAACAATGTATACACTCGCAATTACGCATCCTACTACAATATGTTGCATACTCCCAACAGCTAATATTGCTTGCACTGGCGCCCCAAAAGCCCATACAGGATTTAAAATTACTGGCGCAAACTTCCATACAAATACGATGATAAGAAAAGCATTTGTTACGGCATCCATCATTTTTTCATATGATACATTTTGATGCCTCATCTTTCGTTTCATCAACATAAATCCAAATAGACTTCCAATTATAAGAGATATGGGTTGTAACCTCACGATCCACTCCATCGTCACGAAATCTCCTTTTAATTCTCAATCAATTTCTTAAATTTCTTTTCTAATTGATCTGGTGGTAATACACCTCGTACATGATCTACTATGATTCCATCTTTATTAACAAAAAATGTCGTCGGTAAAGAGAATACTTTATAATCTAGTCCAGCTACTCCGTCCATATCTAGTAGAACAGGAAACTCAAACCCATAGCGATTAGCAAATGCGCTTGCTTCTTGTACTGGGTCACTAACAGTTGCATTCACCGCAAAAATTTCAACATCCTTTTTATATTTATCATACATATGAACTAAGTCAGGTGCCTCCATTTCACACGGCCCACACCATGATGCCCAAAAATTAATAATATACGGTTTTCCCTTGGCATCATTTAACGTCTGCAACTTTCCGTCTAATCCTTTTAATGTGATGCCAGGTGCTTTAAAACCTACTTGTGGTAATACTTCTTTCTCTTGTAACTCTGCTTGCTTTGCTTTTCTTTCCTTTTCTTCTTTCTTTGAATTATAAAAGTTAACCCCCGCCCAAACGAGAGCACCTACTAGTATAATAGCAATTAGTTTCTTCACTTTTCTTCCTCCTCATTTTTAAAAGCCTGTAAATCCACCGAATAGACGAATAAAGAATGCTGTAATTTTCGTCATTTGATTTGTATACAATAAAATACCTGTTACAATCATCATTCCACCGCCAATTTTCATCATGACATTCGCATATGTAACAATCCATTTTACCTTCCCAATAAAGAATGCCATCACGAAAAATGGAACCGCAAACCCAAGAGTATACGCTGTAATATAAAGAAGTGCCCCTTCAGGATTCGTCGCGCCAAGCATGAGTACAGCTGAAAATATCGGTCCAACACATGGCGTCCAACCCGCTGCATATGTCATACCGACTAAAATCGAGCGAATATATCCAGTCGATTTACTTCTATACTGCACCTTTTTCTCTGCCATAAGCCACTTAGGCTGAAACAAGCCCGTCATAAATAGCCCCATTAAAACAATAAAAATCCCACCAATTTGTTGAATCAATTTTTGGTTAGATGAAAATGTTATTCCAATCCAGCTTACCGATAAACCTAACGCGTAAAATATAACCGAAAATCCGATCATAAAAAATATGGTATGTATAATCGCTGATTTTTGCATAATCCCACGATTTTCTTTTAAATCTTGGATAGACACACCTGTAATATAAGATAAATAAGATGGATATAACGGTAAAGAGCACGGTGATATAAATGACAATACTCCCGCCCCAGCCACAAGCCAAATTGTTAAATCTGCTGCATTCATTTTATTCCCCCTAAAACACTACAACAAGTAGTGTTTATTCTTAAAAAAAAGAGGCTATATGCACTCTCCGACAATAAGTACAACCGACATACAGAATAAACCTACTGTTACATATACCGAATTCGTATGTAACGGAATAGTAAGCTTAACAACCTTTTCATTTAACACTTGCTCGATTCGTAAATTTATTGCTGTTTTTGCAAATGAAGCGGTAACACATCGATTTTCCATTGTCTTTATTTTAATTAATTTTAATAACGCGCTACCTAACTCAAATGAAGATTCCATTTTTTGCATCGCATATTTATCAGCAGCTAGCTCCTGATACGTATGATATCGCTGTAACAACCCTTTTAATATCGGGATGTACATCATTCCTTCTGCTAATAACGTAAAACAAAATAATTTTAGCGGATCCCAATTCTTTTGATGATATTCTTCATGGAAAATAATTGCATCAATTTCTTCATCTGAAAACGTCTGAAGCAAACCTTCCGACATGACAACTTTCGGACGGAATAATCCAATTGTAAATGCCGCAACTTCCGTAGTCGGCAATATATATATTTGTTTTCCTTTTCGGATGAAAGGGATAAGTACTTTTTGTAATTTTTTACTATAGAAAAATTGTCGCCAAATTCTTTTGCACACGATTAATATAGTAAGTAATAATAATCCAGCGATTATAATACGAATCAGCGATAATTCTTTCATATGTTTTTCTAACTGGAACAAGCAAAAATTTGAAAGAAAGAACATCTTATTTTGAAACAGAAATGGATATGTAACGTAATACACTAACATACTGAAAAAGAGGGTACTAACAATTACTGCTAACAATACGATTTTACGCATTTGCCATTTCATTTCATTAATCCTCTTTTTTTAACTGACTCAATTTGTCTTCTAACTTTTTTATTAAAGTCGGATCAGCCTGCTCTAACTCATCTAACATATGATTTACAACTAAATCTCCAAATTCCCCCATCAATTCCTGTGTCATTTTCTTCGTTTGCTTGGATAAGAATTCTTCTTTTGTTTGTACAGCACGATATATGCCACTTCTTTTTACAATCTGTTTTTCTAAGTGTAACTTCTCTACTAACCTGTTCATAACTGTCATAACAGTGTTAAAATTCACAGGCGATTCTTCACTTAATTTCTGCTGCACTTCTTTAATCGTAATACCTTTGTTAGACCAAACAATCTCCATAATTTTCGCTTCAAGCGGTCCAAAGAAATGATTTAACCCGTGCTCATTTAATTTATAGTTTTGAGTAAACATAGTATGACTCCTTTCACACTACGAATTGTAGTACAAATTAAATAAAAGGTCAAACACGAATGAGATACACTAAAATTCACTACTTATAAATACGTACGCCATTCCATTAATTATAAGCCTAACTTATCTCCAAATGTATCAAAAAGATACTGCTCTAATATTTGTACACTAAACTTCTCATTACGCCCAAGTGCAAATAATTCCCGATCTTTCGCTACGATAGTATCTAACGGAATAGCTACATTATCCACTATTTTTGTAATTTCAATTATATTACTTTTTACATTTACTTCTGTTTTAAATTCAACATTTTCTAACACTATATGTGAACGTCTTCCTGATGCAAAAAAAGTAAAATTAGGATTTTTAACAACGCCAATTTCAGTCTCTAACGCATATAAATAGTGAAAAATTACATCTCTGTGCCCATCTTTTATTATTTTTTCATCCTTCTCATCGTCTAAGTATTCTTTCAGCTTCGTTGTAAATTCAAATCGAAAATCCACTTTTTTCACGCTCCTTCTTTGTATTTCATATTAAATAAATATATTGAAATAATTTTACCATATTGTAATACAACTTCCTATTAAAAGTAAAAACTGTTTTGGAAAATCGCTATTATTTCCGATTTCCTTTTAAAATATAAGTATAAATTCAATATGAATTAATACTTCATTATATCTATTTAAACATATTTTTTCCATTTTTTGAAACATTAGTATGAAATATTATATATCAATGAATGGTTTCTAATTCACTGATATATATAATCAGTGTTTTCTTTACTATTCCGATATACTTAAGCTACATTTTCTAATTATTGATTACATTACAGAAGGAATGTAACTCTCTTCTATCGAATTTTTATATAACAAAAATGATTAGGTGGTGCTTTACTATGAAATTAGCTGTCATTGGTGGCGGTGATTTACAAGATTCAAATCACTTGCCTATTAATGAACGCCTTATAGAATTAACAAATAAACAGTATCCAAAAGTATTGTTTATTCCAACGGCAAGTCATGATGATGAAAGCTATATAAAATTATTTTTAGACACATTTGAAAAACAATTACATTGTGAAGTACAAATTTTACGTACTACAACAGATTCACCTTCTAAGTATGAAATAGACGAGATGATTCATTCAGCCGATTTAATTTATCTAGGTGGCGGGAATTATATTCACATGTTTACGCAATGGAAAGAACATAGACTCGATGAAAAATTATTATTGGCTCTGCAACAAGGAACACTTATTGCTGGTTATAGCGCTGGTGCTATGTGTTGGTTCACGTCTAGTATCCGATCAGATTATGAAGGTTCTGGTTATATAGAGAGTAACGGATGGGGGATTGTTAATAAAAGATTTTGTCCACATTATAATCAATTAAATAGAATGAACGCCTTCCATTCCTTTTTACAAAATCATCAAGGGAATATAGAAGGAATTGCACTGGAGGATAATTGCGCTTTATATATTACAGAGGAATCCTTTGAGATTATCGGTGAACCGGAAAAAGCGTGGGAGTTTTATATGAGTGATAAAACACTCATTAGACAACATTTTGATATAACTTTAAAAAGCTATTTGTAAACCTGCACCTACAAAAAAATGTCCCTAAGTCAAATAACTTAGAGACATTTTTTCTATTTAACTAACTAATCGTGTAATTCGTTTCTTTTGCCATGAAAGCTTATAATATGCATACTGTAGTATTAAGCTGACAATAAATGCTGCTGGATACCCGATCCAGATCCCTTCTATTCCAAGACTTGTATGGTAAGAAAGATAATATGCTACGGGTACTTCCACAAGCCAAATTGAAACAACTCCAATAACAGTTGGCCAAAGTACTGTACCACTCGCTCGCATTGTCGCACTAATAATTTGTGCATGACCGAAAATTAAATAACTCCATAACGTAATCATAACTAAGCTATGAGCAATTTCAATTGTAGTTTGACTCGTTAAAAATAGTGATAAAATGTCTCTTGAGAATAAGTAAATAAGAGCTATTAACACACCACCGATGACGTAGTTCATAATAATTCCGACCTTCACAACTTTCTGCAATCGATCAAATTGATTCGCCCCAATTGATTGTGCTGCAAAAATAGAAACTGTAATACCAAGGCTAACTGCTGGCATTTGTACATAACTTGCAACTTGATTCACAACTCCGTAAGCAGCTGTTGCATCCGAACCGTAACGATTTACAAACGCGATTACAGCAATTTCAGATAATGAAACTAATATCATATTAATACTCGCTGGAATACCGAGCCTTAGCAATAGCTTTAATAACTCCCCATCCATTCGAAGGTATTTTCTAACCGTGCTATCTAGTTGTAATGGGTGATTTTTCTTCTTTAAATACAAAAGCATGACAATAAACGTAATAACTGTAGATATAACAGAGGCATAGGCTGCTCCATACACATCTAATTTCGGAGCTCCTAACCATCCAAAAATAAGAATTGGTAATAAGATCATATTTAGCGCTGTACTTACAATTAAAAAGTAAAATGGCGTTTTAGAATCTCCTGTACCTCTCATAAATGTTGTGTATGCGAAATATAAAAATAATACTGGCATCGATATAAATAAAATTCGTGCATAATGTACACTTATTTCAATAATATTTTCTGGCGTTCCCATTAGACGCATAATATCCATCGCAAAAATACTGCCTATTATCGCCAACACAACTCCAATAATAAAGGTAAATGTCAGCGTCGTACCAACGATAGCTTTTAAACGATCTTCGTTTTTAGCACCAAACGCCTGACCAATTAAAATAGAGCTTCCTGAACCGATACCAATTACAAATGAAACGAGCAAGAAAAATAATGGGAAGAATGCTGATATAGCCGCTAAATCATTAACTCCAAGCCATCTTCCTACTACTACCATACCAAATAATTGTCCAACTGATTGTAGTACATTACTTAATAATAATGGTACTAAAAACATCGACATCGATTTCCAAATCGGTTTACTCTCACTTTCCAACTTATGTGACTCCGCACCTTCTTTATTGTTATCTGCAGGTGGTTTCAAATTTCATTTCTCCTTTTATTAAAAATCAATTTTCAATATCTATCTCTTTGTATAGTTGTTATAATACTGTGCTTCTATTCACTTTCTTTTCGTATGATTATAACTTCACCCAATATTGACTTCCATCGGCTGTTCGATCTAAAAATCCATACTCGATTAAATATCTTCTTAAAGTTACGAAATCAGGGTATACATTTTCTATCACTGTATTTACTTCTTTTTCAGTATACTTTTTATTACTATCAAACTTCTTTACTAAATGACGTAATATAATTAATTTACGCTTTTGTTTTTTCGGAAATTTAGAAAGAGGTCCATCTAATCCTTCTGTAAAATGAGCTTTTAATACTTCATCATTTTCTTCTTCCGTAATATTGTATCGATCATCCACCATCGTTGCTGTTCTATGAATTGGTACAAATTTCGTTTGTACTTTTGATTTTTCTTCTGATAATTCCATTAGAGCTAAAAATACTTTTGCTTGCTTCATTTTCTCTCGCAGTGTAAATCGATGATTACGAATTGTTGATGTACTTCCGCCATCCAACTCTTTTACAATTTCTTTATCATTCAGTCCCATATGGAAAAACTGAACCATTTTCTTTTGTAAATCCGTTAAACCAGTAAATTTCTTATCCATATTTAACAAATAATCAAACATAGACGTATGCTCATTTTGAATATGCAATCGGACGAACTTCTCTGCTTCATACAAAACTTGATTATCTTGATAAATAACACCTTTAATAAATGTTTCACCACAAGCTAAGCAAATGTACTCCTCTTTTTCTCCATCAAACACATACCCTTTCTTTAATTCCTCTATTGACGCATCCCAAAACTTCTCTGAAATATCACTCATACTAAACACTCCTTCAAAATGTTTATTCAAAAACCAAACAAATCACTATAACGTTTATTATCACTTCACCATCTTATCATAACACAAACAAACATTTCAACATTTCGTTTACCCATTTTATAAACTTTTATAAAAACATCTAACGAAAGGGTTTAATACAACGAAAAGCGAATATGTTTATACAAATTCATTTTATAGGATGTAAAATAGAACATGGATATTCTTCAAGACTCTTGGTTTACCGTTAAGCAAATTGCACAGAATACATATGCGATTAGTGAATATGGAACCGGTATTCATCCATTACAAAACTTCAGTATTCAATTTCAACTACAAAAAAGATGTTTCCGTATAAGAAAACACCTTTTACTTTTTATCCCACATTTAAGGGCAGTAAGACTCCCACATCAAAATTCAGCGGAAGCAAAGAAGTTAAATGAGGGCGGGCTGCCCGTAAAAGCCCGATTGGTGAGGGCTAATAATCAGTTGATTAAAGTTTCAATTTATATATTCTATTTACAGTCTCTACTAAAACCTTACTTGCTTGTACAAATGTATGCTTTCGATTTCTATCTTCAACAAATTTATTAGCACAACTACTCATAATCATCATACAACTAATTATGACTAACACTATCTTTCTATTCTTGTAAGTCACTTCATGTCACTCCACTATTACAAAACTTCTTTTGAATTTATCCTATCAAGAAATTTTACATGAATAATAAAACGTGTGAATATGCAATTCTGCATATTCACACGTTTTATCACAATGTTATGATTTAATTTAGTTAAAGAACAAGTATACCGAGGTGACTAACTTGAAATTTAAAGCGAAAAAAAATCCATTCCACGTCATTTTCATTACATTATTTCTAATTATTTTTTTCGTTTCGTTATTCTTCCAAAATGAAAATTCTATTTTTTTCACTCTCATGATGCTATTAAATATCGTGAATCTTTCTTCATTCTATTTCTCTCACTACAACGTAACGGAATCATCTCTTGTTGTAAAACACGGTTTCATACTTCGTACTGAAATCCCATTTAAAGACATTCGCCATATTAAGTACTCTGGCAAAAAACTTCGTTCAAAAAAATGGACTAGGCAACAATTAGAAATTAATTATAATTTATTTGACTCAGTGACCACTTTCGTACCACAAGAAGAAGAAAAATTCATTTCACTCTTAAAAGAGAACTGCCCACAGATGAAAGTAATGAATACGCCTGCTAACAAATAATATATTTTGAAGCTTGCAGTATTGCAAGTAGATGAAACATAAAAATGAACATCAAAAAAGCCAAGATTCTATACTAAGAACCTTGGCTTTTTCTATTACTCTTTTGGAGCAATCATTTTCTTTGGATCTACAATTTCATCAAATTGCCCTTCTGTTAGTAGCCCAGATTGCAATGCTGCTTCTTTTAAAGTTAATCCTTCTTTATGAGCATGCTTCGCAATTTTCGCTGCATTTTCATATCCGATATGTGGGTTTAGCGCTGTTACAAGCATTAGTGAACGATTCACATTTTCATTAATTACTTCTTCATCTGCTTCAATACCAACTGCACAATTGTCATTAAACGAAACAATTGCATCCGCTAATAAGTGAGCTGATTGTAAGAAGTTATAAGCAATAACAGGTTTAAATACGTTTAACTCAAAGTTACCTTGGCTCGCAGCAAATCCGATTGTTGCATCATTCCCCATCACTTGCGCTACAACCATCGTTAATGCTTCACTTTGCGTTGGATTTACTTTACCTGGCATAATAGAGCTTCCTGGTTCATTGGCTGGAATAATAATTTCTCCAAGACCACTACGTGGACCACTTGCAAGCCAACGTACATCGTTAGCGATCTTCATTAGATCTGCAGCTAATGCTTTTAATGCACCGTGAGTATATACAACTTCATCATGGCTCGTTAATGCATGGAACTTATTTGGTGCAGAAACAAATTGTTTACCTGTAAATTGACTAATTTCCTCTGATACCATCTCACCAAATTTAGGATGAGCATTAATACCTGTTCCAACCGCAGTTCCACCAATTGCTAACTCTTTCATATATGTATTGCTCTCTGCAATCATACGCTCTGTTTTTTCAAGCATACGGTGCCATCCGCTAATTTCTTGCCCTAAAGTTAACGGTGTTGCATCTTGTAAATGTGTACGACCAATTTTTATAATATGTTCAAATGCAGTTACTTTTTCTGCTAAAGTTCCTTTTAATTTCCTGATTGCTGGTAATACGTGATTTTCTACTGCGATTACACAAGCTACATGGAGCGCCGTTGGAAATGTATCATTTGAACTTTGTGACATGTTCACATCATCATTTGGATGAATATGTACGTCAGATCCATTCTCTTTCAAAATTTGATTCCCACGATTTGCAATTACTTCATTCACATTCATGTTTGACTGTGTACCACTACCTGTTTGCCATACGACAAGCGGAAAATGTTCATTCCATTTCCCTGCAATCACTTCATCAGCAGCTTCTACAATTGCTTCTGCTTTTTCTTCTGATAGCTTTCCTAATTTTTGATTGCTAAGCGCTGCACTCTTCTTTAAAATTGCAAATGCTTTTACAATTTCAAGCGGCATTTGCTCTGTTCCAATTGGAAAGTTTTCTTTACTACGTTGTGTTTGTGCTGCCCATAATTTATCAGCTGGAACTTTTATTTCTCCTAATGTATCTCTTTCAATTCTGTACTCCATGTTTTCATCCCCTTGAAAATATAATACCTACATCTCTTATAATAACAGACTTTTTCTTAAATGATAAGAATTCTCACTCTTATATATAGATATTCTATATTTATTTTAAAAAATTCCTCTTGACCTAAACTTAAGTTTAGGCTGTATCCTTTCCATTGTAACCTACTATAACACTACTGGAGGAATTCAATATGAAAAAATATGCTTTTATAACAGGTGCGAATAAAGGAATTGGATATGAACTTGTTCGTCAATTAGCAGAAAAAAATTATCACGTATTTTTAGGTGCTCGTAATGAACAACTTGGACAACAAGCCGTAGACTCTTTAAATGTTTCAAACGTTTCCTATATTCAAGTAGATATTTCAAATTCACAATCCATTCAAGAAGCAACAAAGAAAATTCACGAAACGACTGACCATTTGCATTTATTAATTAATAACGCAGGCATTGCATTAGACTTCAATACGCTACCTAGTGAATTAAATATTGAAACTTTACGCCAAGGATTTGAAGTTAACTTTTTTGGAACTTTCCAAATGATACAAGCCTTTTTACCATTATTAAAGAATTCAAGCAACAGTAAAATACTAAATGTAACAACTGACATGGCCTCACTAACAATGTTTGCTAATGGTGAAACACATCCAATCAATACACTAGGATATAATTCTTCCAAAACTGCTATTAATGCTTTAACATTAGCTTTTAGTAAAGAATTTGCTACTAACGGTCCAGAAGTATTTGGGATAACTCCTGGTTTTACAACTACTGATCTTAATGGAAATTCCCCTGGTGGCCATACAACTATTGAAAGTGCTAAAATTATTATTAAATATGCATTAAGTGAAACAAACTATAATGGTAAAATACTAAATAAAAATGGCATTATACCTTGGTAACAAAAGGATGAATGATATGTATTATACAATTGGGCAAGTCGCCAAAATGCAACACTTAACTATTTCTCAAATACGTTATTATGATAAACAAGGACTGTTCCCTTTTCTGCAAAGAAATGAAAAAGGAGATCGAGCTTTTGATGAAGAAGCACTCAAATACTTAGAAATGATTTTGTGTTTAAAAAACACTGGTATGCCTATTCAAAAAATAAAACAATTTATCGACTGGTCTATGGAAGGAGAATCTACCATCTTTCAACGGTTGGAATTAATGAAACAACAAGAGACCAATGTCTTACAGCTCATCCAAGACACTGAAAAAAACTTAAAAAAGATACAACAAAAAATTGCTAAATATGAGAATGAAATAACTTCAGCAGATGCTATTACAAAATAAAAAATCACCTTCTACATATTGTAGAAGGTGATTTTTATTTTATGATGCTTGCTTTCCTTTATCTGCATCATCTACATACCAGATGAATTTGCCTGTATATCCGTAAATAACTGCTAAAATTAACGATACGAAGCTTAACCACATAAACGGAACGTATGAGAACGTTGCTACACCTAAAATACCCGCCATAAAAATACCATTATCAGACCATGGAACCATACCTGAAGTTAACGTTCCACCTACTTCTGAGTTACGCGCTAATACACGACGGTCTATTTTTAATTTATCATAGCTATCTTCCATAATTTTTGGTGTTAAAATTAGTGATACATACATCGCACAACCAAATATATTAGCTAAGAATGCCACGATTAATGTAGACAATGTTACATTACCTGCAGAATTTAATTTCTTCTCAAATTTTGATACGATTACTTTTAAAACACCTAGTTTTTCAAGTAATCCACCAAATCCTAAACCGAAAATAATAACAGCTACTGAGCCAAGCATGCCGTTAATTCCACCACGGTTTAATAACTTGTCAACAAACTCAACACCAGATTGAATTGAGAATCCGTTATAAGCTGTTCCAATCGCCTCTCCAAAGTTCATCCCTTGGAAAAGAGTTGCCCAAATTGCACCAATTAAAGCTCCCATTGCAATTGTTGGCATAGACGGTTTCTTCATCGCTAATAGAACGATAACAATGACCGCTGGAATAAGCATCCATATTTTAATATCAAATTGCTTTAATAAAGCTTCTTTTAAAAATTCTACTCGATTCAAATCTACATTATCGCCGCCATACATCCAACCAGCTATAGTAAACATAATACTAGTAATAATATAAGCTGGAACATCTAATACGAGCATAGCTCGAACGTGAGCAATAACATCTACTTTCGCCATAGAAGCTGCAAGAACTGTGCTATCAGAAAGTGGTGATAATTTGTCGCCGAAATAAGCTCCTGAAAGAACTGCACCAGCAACAAGCGGAAGTGGTAAACCAAGTCCTTCACCAATCGCCATCATAGCAATACCTGCTGTTCCCACTGTTCCCCAAGACGTTCCTGTTGCGATAGAAGTTATAGAACAAATAATTAATGTTGCTAATAGGAATATGCTAGGGTGAATAAATTCTAATCCATAATAGATTAATGTTGGTACTACCCCACCAGCAATCCACGTTCCAATTAAAGCACCTACTGCAACTAAAATCAGTATTGCTTCTAATCCGTTAGAAATCCCTTTCGTAATTGCATCTTGCAATTCTTGATAACGAAATCCTAATCTTAATCCAAGCGCAATTACTAAAAACCATGAAATAAATAGCGCTAATTGAATTGGGAGATCAAAAATCGTTTGGAAGGAAAAGACAACAGCAAGAAATAGTAATAAAAGAACTATGATTTCTAGCATCGATGGTAATCTTACACTTTTCATTTTTTTCTCTCCTTACAAGTCGATAACATGACGTATGTCGTCTTACATGTATGTAATATACAATTAGCGAAGACAAAACAAAATTTTCATATTATTTCGATTTATTTTTCCAGTATAATATATTCACAACCCTTTCTATTGTAAAAGTAGATTACGTTTTTCGCAATGAAAAATATAAAAAATGTTGTATTTTTATTTATCCCGATATTTTCGGCCAATAAGACCTCCGCCTTAAAATTCAGTAAGCGCAAAGCACTTAGATAAGAAATTAACTACTGTAAAATTCCGAATTGATATGAACGTATTAAAGCTTCACTTTATTTACAAAGAACAATCCCATACTAACTTTTTTAATATTTGCTGCAACAAAACTTTTTACAACTATCTTCACTTTTTAATTAACACCATTATTTTCTACGCAAAAAATAGGGCACACATCATTAAAATGATGCATGCCCTATCTTTATTTATACATATTTTGTATTTCTTCTTTATTTTTAAGTATTTCCTCAAACTTATCACTACAACCCTTCGGAAATAACACTCCCAGTCCATATGAATGCGCAAATTGAAAATGAGGGTACTTCGCTTTTACCTCATCCCAAAACTGATATACGCCGAAATCACCACTTCTAACTTCAATATCATGAAATAATACAATACCGTTTTTCGCGACTTTCGGTAGCCATGTGTTATAATCGTGAGAAACAGCTTCATACGTATGATAGCCATCAATATGCAAAAGATTTATCGTTTCATCTTGAAACTGGTCTACAGCATCATCAAAAGTAGATCGAATTAAATTTCCTATATTAAGGTAGTTATCGCTCACTACTTTTTCTACTATTTGAAAAACCCCTTCTCCATATGGACCTGTATGCCCATCTCCAGCCCAAGTATCTACTGCAAAGCATTTAGTCGATAACCCTCCATCTTTTACTCCCTGACAAAAACTGAAGAAAGAAGCACCTAGATGTGTACCTAACTCAACTAAAGTTTCTGGTTTTTCAAATCTTACTAAGTCATATGCAAAATCTAAATGTCCACTCCACGCAGATTGTGACCGAATAATAGGACTAAATGTTTCAAATTCAAATGATGGTTTATGAGTAACCCAGTTCATCGCATAACTCCTTCTGCACATATTTTTAACAAACCAAATTACTCTTATCTTTATTTTTTTATCGCCATGATTATGATTCTATTTCATGAAAATATGAAGAATTTATTCTTTTCTATTGAGGTAAAGCGTCATATACATATGGTTCAGTTGGCTTATCAATTTTCTCGATTTTGTTTACTTTTACAAGTGGAAAGACTGTTCCTTTATATGTCGTTTCATCTAATAATCCTGTTATTTTCACCCATGTTTCTTTTGGAATTTTTCCAACGTTTTTCCCGGTAACAATCATCCCCCAGACTGATGCATCCGCAATACAACAAGTTATGCCATATCGAGCCACTACTGCTTTATTACCCGTCACATCCTTATCATTATATATAAACCCTGAGAATGTAATTTCTTTCCCTTTAAACCCTTTTACATCTTGACCAATTATACTCATTGTTTGAACATAATCCTTATCCTCTACTTGTAGTTTATACTGTCCTAACATACTTTTTACTACTTGCTCTTCCGTTTCATAAGTCGTTGATAAATTTGATGTTTCATCTGGATCATCGAATACCTCTCGCCCATCAAAATCATCCTGTTTCCCCTCTTTTTCGTTCCCTTCCATACTTCTCGCCTGTACACTTTGATTCATACCCCTTTTTCCTGCTAAACTTCCATCAATTGTTACATTTCCAAATAGAAAAGCACTAATAATCGGAACAACAAATAAAACATATACAAAGAAACTTTTCATCCCTGATTTTAATGCTGTATGATGCTTACAACAATTACAATCATCCTCTTTTTCTCTCCCATCTCTCCAAACTTGTAAAGAACCAAGAAGTAAAATCACTACAAAAGCTATATACGTAAATTTAATCATTTTTGGAGCGATAAAATTATAAATATTCCCTGTTACAAGTAGTTTAAATAAGAGCATTGCTAAACCAATTAAAATAATGCCACGAATATAGCGATGATATGCCTTCTGCTCCTCTTTCTCCATTCTTTCTCACCTCCTATAACATTATAATTTGCAGGATGGTATACACAGATACAATGACAATTCCCATTAAAAAGAATACAAATTTCTTTTGAAAATATACAAATAGCATTAACGTATTTTTCATATCAAGCATCGGCCCAAACACAAGAAATGCGAGAAGTGCCTTTACTGAGAAAACATGTCCAAAAGATGCCGCTATAAAAGCATCGGCTGCAGAGCAAATTGATAAAACATAACCAAATCCCATCATAATAAAGGGGGCAATTACTTCGTTATGTGCTACTGCATCCAGTACATTCCGATCAAAAAACGTTTGAAATACACTTGCTAAAAAAGCACCAATCAATAAATACTTACCAGTATCAAAAAACTCATCTACAGTGTGATTCATAACATCTTTCCAACTCTTTTTTTTGCTTCTTTGAACTGAAACCTCTACACCTTTTAAAACATTTCTTTCGCGATAGCAATAATACACAATTAGACCTATGAATAGAGCGACTAGAATTGTTATCCCAAAGCGTGCATATACAACGTAATCATTTTTTTGAAACGCATATACAGTAGATAAAAGAACAACTGGATTCATAATGGGTGCACTCAATAAAATAACAATGCCTACATGAAGTGGTAGCCCCTTTTGAATGAGCCTTCTTACAATTGGTATAATGACACACTCACACATTGGAAAAAGAACTCCCACAAATACTGCTGGAATCATTGCAACAATCGGAGATTTCGGCATTACTTTTTGAATCATATCTTCCGTCACAAACACTTGAATAAATGAAGAAACAATTACCCCTAATAAAATAAAGGGTATTGCTTCAAAAATGATACTTAAAAATACTGTATTCACATTCAACCATTCCTGTGGTATATTTTTGTGCAAATTTGTTAGACTTGTAAAATCTACAAAAAATAATAAAAAGAGAAACATAGCGATAAGAGCTATGCCTACTAATTCTTTTGAAACTCTATTAAAGACCAAGCTTCTCGCCTCCATTTTATTTATATGTAAACATGTGCTTGTCCAAATGCTTCATACTACAGCACAAATTTTATAGTCTATTTCTATTCTCAAATCGTAATCACTATGATTTATTATTGATTTTTCTTTTTCCATCGTTTAATATAAAACGTAATCATTACGATTTAAAAGGGAGATCATTTCATGAAAAAAGTACCTATCACTGTATTAAGTGGGTTTTTAGGATCTGGAAAAACTACCTTACTACATCACATTTTGACTAATAAGAACAACTTAAAAGTAGCTGTTATCGTTAATGATATGAGCGAAGTAAACATTGATGCATCTCTTATAAAAAAGGGTGGTTTTTCACGTACGGAAGAGAAATTAGTAGAAATTCAAAATGGTTGCATCTGCTGTACACTACGAGAAGATTTAATGATAGAAGTGGATCGTCTTGTTGAAAATGGTGATATTGACTATATTATTATTGAATCTTCTGGTATAAGTGAGCCTATTCCAGTTGCTCAAACGTTTACTTATACAGACGAAGTTCTTAACATTGATTTAACGAGAAATTGTCGCCTCGATACGATGGTTACAGTTGTAGATGCAAATAGGTTTTGGGATGATTTTGCAGATGGAGAAAGTTTATTAGACCGAAAACAAGCAATCGATGAGAATGATACCCGGGAAGTTATTGATTTATTAATAGATCAAATTGAGTTTGCAAACGTAATTATTCTTAATAAAATAGATTTGCTAGAAAAAGAAGATGTGATAGAGCTTCATCATTTACTAAAAAAATTAAATCCTAATGCAAAAGTTCTTAAATCTTCGTTTAGCAAAGTACCATTACAAGAAATTTTAAACACAAATCTATTTAATTATGAAGAAGCCAGTCAATCGGCCGGCTGGATACAAGAATTAAATAGTGAACATCATACACCGGAAACGGAAGAATACGGTATCAATTCCTTTGTTTACCGTCGCAAATATCCTTTCCATCCCGAGCGCCTTATGAATTGGCTAGAAAAATGGCCTTTAGATGTTGTAAGAGCGAAAGGATTCTTCTGGCTCGCATCTCGTAATAATATGATAGGGCTTCTATCTCAAGCAGGTTCCTCTATTACAATTCAAGGAGCCGGTGAATGGATAGCCGCATTACCTGAAACTGAAAGAAATCAAATGATTGCAGAAGAACCAGAAGTATTAAAAAACTGGGACGAGCGATATGGAGATCGAATAACTGAGCTCGTATTTATCGGTATTGATATGAATCGTTCTGTGATTGAACAATCATTAGATGATTGTCTATTAACAGAAAAGGAAATGGAACAAAAGTGGAATACATTTATTGATCCTATTCCGGCTTTTACTTATACTTCATAATAATTAATAAAAGGCTTCAGTAGAATGAAGCCTTTTTATTTTATAGCACTCTTATTTAATAGGTTTGCTTTAATTATAAATACAACTGTACCTAAAACAATTAATATAGTATATATGTTACCAACTACATCACCTATTTTTTCTAAGCCAAGCGGTAATATTATAGTAGCAACTCCGACTATATAAGAAAATGCTCCTGAAAGCTTCACTAATTTATTTTTATCTCCAACAAACGTTTCTTCTTGATATCCTGCTAACAAAAACAACCTCTAAAGAACAGCACCCTATTATTCAAGCGCTACAAAAACAAGATGAAAAACAAATGGAACAAATGATGTCTCAAAACTGGCTCCGTCCCATGAAAGAAATACAAAAAATGATTTCTATGAAATAATAAAGCTGGCTACACAAAAGTGTAACCAGCTCCTTATTTACTAATCTATGTGCTATGCCTGAATATTTGCGTAATCCTCAATATCTTCATACTCTTTTTCTAATTCCTCTAAAGACAGCTCGTATAATTGTCGGTCACGAATTTTAAACACACCTGCTCCAATTAACTCATCAATTAAATGCCTCTTACGATTTTCAACAGCAAAACGGAGTTGACTACTCATCTTTTAAAAAACTCCTTTCCACGATCATTGAAAATGATAATCTTTATCAAATACCACTTTTGATTATAAAAGATGACTCTTTATAAGTAAAGTAATTTCATGAAATATTTACCTGACAAAGTATTTGTGGCCACATTATATATATGTATGCCGTGCGAAAAATGTTATGACACATTTTCTTATCCTTTTTCTTTCATACTTTGCAGGTTGTCTCACTATGATTAAATTCACCATCTATTTCTACTTGAATGGTGACATGTTCTACATGAAACTTCTCCTTTAATACATCCGTAGCCTCTTTTAATACATTTTGCGTTTCATCACCTTTAATAATCAAATGGCAAGTTAATACTTGAAAATCAGATGTGACAGACCATATGTGCAAATCATGAACTTCTTTTACAACCGTAATATTTAATAATGTACTTTTTACCTCTTCAACATTTATGTGCTGGGGTGCACCTTCCATTAATATATGGACGGTATCACGTGTTACACGCCATCCACTAATAATGACTAAAATAGACACAAGAATACTAGCAATCGCATCAGCAACCGTCCATCCGAAAAATTTAATACATAGCGCTGCAATAATCGCTCCGACTGATCCTAATAGATCGCCTAATACGTGGAGGAAAGCACTTCTTAAATTCAAGTTCCCCTTCACATCTCCGCCTCTCATTAATATCCAAGCTGATAAAATATTAACGAGCAGACCAAGTACAGCAATAATGAGCATCCCATTACTAGCAATCTCAACTGGTTCTTTAAAACGGCGGATTGCTTCAATAAAAATGTATACCGAAATGACAATAAGAACGACACCGTTACATAATGCTGCTAACATTTCGACTCGCTTATATCCATATGTTTTCGCAGTTGTTGCTGTTTTTTCTCCGAGCTTAAACGCAAGTAAACTTAAGGCTAAAGATACCGCATCACTTAACATATGCCCCGCGTCAGATAATAGTGCTAAGCTATTTGTTACAAATCCACCAACAACTTCTGCAATCATAAAACTTGTTGTTAGTAGGAAGGCAATTAGTAACGCCTTTTTATTTTTTGAATGACCATGATCATGCGAATGTCCCATACGAATACTCCTTTAAGTACAATATCTGTATGTTAGTATGAAACAAACTCCCCATCTTTATCCCGAATTGACTGATTGTAAACGCCCGCTTCCTCTGTATACACACTTCGCTTCTTTTTAAACAATCCCTTTTTCTCAAATAAAACAAGACTACTTCTTTTTTATTTTCATATTGTTTACTAATGAAAGAATTTTTAAGGAGGTTACTAAAATGAAACGTTTATTTCTCTGTATGGAACGTGAACTTGTTGTAGTGAAAGAACAATATGATGACTATGAAACGACTTACCACTTACAAAATATGCAACCTACCTGTATCGCTGTTGATCCATTTCAAAAAAATCGTGTATATTGCGGAACATTTGGACGAGGTCTATGGTTAAGTGACGATAGCGGGGATTCATGGAGACCAATTGGAGATTCTTATCGTTACTTTGATTTTCCTAAAGAAGATGGTATTTTGCACTCCTCTATCACTTCCATAACAATAAGCTCAAATGAACAAGTTAACGGATATGGTGTCGTTTATGTCGGCACAGAACCGAGCGCTTTATTCCGCTCTGAAAATGGTGGTGAAACGTGGACTGAACTTAAAAATATGAAATCATTATTATCTTCTTATACGTGGGCATTTCCGCCTAGACCTTTTACCCATCACGTACGCTGGATTACAGTTGATCCAAACAACCCTAATACAATACACGTTTCAATCGAAGCTGGTGCTGTTATTCAAAGTAATGATAAAGGGCATACATGGATCGATAAAAAATTCGGTGCCCCTATCGATGCTCATCAATTACTTATGCACCCTGAAGCACCAAATCGCCTTTATGCATCATGTGGTGACGGATTTATGGGCGGACCTGATCGTGCATATCTTGAAAGTTATAACAATGGAAACAGCTGGATCTCATGCAGTGAAGGACTTGAACATCATTATTTATACAGCATGGCTATCGATCCCGCTGATTGCAATACGATTCTCGTTTCAGCTGCACCGAGTGCTGATCTCGCTCATCACCATATTCCTTATGAATCTTATATTTATCGAAAAACGAAAGATACTCCTTTCCAGCAAGTACAACAAGGACTACCATCCGCAATCGGTACAGTCATTTCGATGTTTGCGACAAACAAGGCAGAACCACATACGTTTTACACGTTAAATAACAACGGCGTGTTTCAATCCAGTGATAGCGGCGAATCGTGGGAACAACTAAACATTCCGTGGAAAGATGAGTATAAAACGCAGCATCCACATGCGTTACTCGTAACTAGTTTTTAGCGAAAAGAGAGACTGCCTAATGTTTTTAGGCAGTCTCTCTTCTATTTCTTTAAATCAATTACGATATCATCTAGAACAATATCTTTACTCTTCGCTTCTTTTTTCGGCACTTCAATTTTCTTCTCTTTTCCATTCACATACTCCACTCCACCATGATTTTCAGGTGTATGCACTCGCAAATTCACATGAGGCGTAACGATAAGCTTTGTAGCATTTTTATTCAATTTTTGGAATGTAGTACTCCAACTACTTTTATGTGGTTCTGCTACTGTACCCGTTCCGCCATTTCCATCACCAGCGTATTGATTTCCTAAATCATCTTTTATTTCTAGCTCAACATCTGCACTATCCCATATGCGCCTTAATGCCTTAGATTCTTCCTGATTATAAAAAACGATAAATGACATAGGTGTTACTTCCATTTTGTCTATATTTACTTTTATACCTTCTTTTTCGGAAATCCCATTAACTTTTATATCCTTACTATCCATCGCCTTTAAAGTAAGAGCAAAATTCCAATTCCCTTTTATTGATTTTTTTTCTTCGTATATATTAATTGATTCCATATTCCATCTAACATTTGCAACGTCCATTCTTTTACTACCAAGATCACTTGTTGTAGTCATACCTACATATTTTTTATCTCCTACTTTCGTAGTTTTAGAACTTCCAGCCGCACCATTAGACATGCTTACTTGCGGGGAACCAAATATGCTCGGATGCTCTCCTAAGTCTTTTTCACTTTCGATAGAATACGTTATCGTTACAGTTCTCCCATCAAACACAGCATCATTAATTGTAACCTTAACCCCATTACTCTCTCTCGTCATATTCAATTCAGTCGAAAACTCTTTATAATTTTCATATAGCCCTGTTCTACCATTATCTAAAAATCGGAATATATCTCCTACTATAGGAAGACCTCCAGCATAGGTTGGAAAACCAATACCAAGTGTTGCAACTGATAATCCTACTAAAATAGATGCAGCAGCGACACCTTTTTTCCAACTTTTCATCTTTTTCTTCGTACGTATCGATTGTTTTACATTACGCTTCACTTTTTCTTTTTCAATTTCAGAAGCCTCAATTTCCTCTAGTTCTTTTTCATCTATATCAATATCATTCAATAGTTCATAAATGTCTTTCATATTGCACTACCTCCAAAACTAATTTTCGTAGCATTTTGTTGTAGTTTCTTTTTCCCCCGGTACACTCGATTATCTATAGCTGCTCGAGTTAATCTTAATTTTCCTCCAATTTCCTCTGTCTTCATACCGAGGAGATATTTCATAATGAATACCTTTTGATCTAACGGTTCTAATTGATTAATGAGCTTCAATAATTCTTCCCTATCTTCCATAACGATTAATTCGTCTTCTGCTGATTTTTCTGTACTGATATGAAACTCATCTGAAATAATTTCTACTTTTTTAGTCGCTTTTCGGTAATAATCAATTGCTTTAAACTTTGCAATCGCTGCAATCCACTTTTTAAAATCACTCGGCTCTCCATGGAATTTATTTGCGTTATTCCAAATGGAAAGAAATATATCGTTTATACATTCCTCTATGAGTCCATCATTTTGAATTGGAAGTAGAACTTTATGCGTGATCCCCTTTATGAGTGGTAAGTATGTATCGACAACAAATTCTAACGCGTCTTCTTTTTGCCGCTGTAATCTTTTTATAAAATTTTTCTCATTTGATTTCATGTAGCGATTCCCCTTATTGTTTTGTAAAAGCTTTTACACCCTATATAACGTCTGAAGAAATTTTTTCTCTCATCTTTTTTATTTTTTGTATGTAATGGAATACTTCCCCTTAGCCATTGTCTCACATGACTATGCGTTCAAAGAAAATTTTCTCAAGTCTACAATTTAATTCATGTAGTACACTATTTATATAGTCATTCTTTAATTTGGTGTACATTTTATTTCATTAATATATTTTTAAAATTAGGAGATGAGATGTGTATGTGTGGAATTACAGGTTGGGTAAATTGGAATAAGGATCTCTCCAATGAACATGTTATTTTAGAAAAGATGGCAAATAGTATCCAGCATCGTGGTCCTGATGCTGAAGGATTTTGGTTTTCACCTCGCGCGGCCTTTGCACACCGACGTTTAATTGTTATTGATCCAGAAGGCGGGACGCAGCCGAAGACATTTCGTGCTGGTGATTATACGTATGCTCTTACTTATAATGGAGAAATTTATAATTTCCGTGAACTGAGAGAGCAACTTCAAAAATGTGGTCATACATTTGAAACCCATTCAGATACAGAAGTATTACTACATGCTTATTTAGAATGGAAAGAAGACTGCGTACGACATTTAAACGGAATTTTCGCTTTTGCATTATGGGATGAACAGAAGCAACAATTGTTTTTAGCACGAGATCATTTAGGTGTAAAACCGCTCTTTTTTACAGAAAGAAATGGCAGTATTATTTTCGGCTCTGAAATTAAAGCATTATTAGCGCATCCATCTGTCCCTGCTGAAATTGATGCGGATGGAATAAATGAAATATTTGGATTAGGCTTATTTCGCACTCCAGGATGTGGTGTGTTTAAGCATATTCAAGAAGTACGTGCTGGACATTCTATAACATTTACACGTCATAAAAAAGTAGTTACGAAGTATTGGAATTTAGAAAGTAAGATCCATACAGACTCTATAGAAGATACATCTTCGCATATTTTATCTATTTTACAAGATACAGTAAAAAGACAATTAATTGCCGATGTTCCTCTCGTTTGTATGTTATCAGGCGGATTAGACTCTAGCGGTATTACTGCACTTGCAGGTAAAGAATTTGCAGAGGAGCACGAAACACTTCACACGTATTCAATCGACTTTTTAAATAGCGCCAAAGATTTCGAGCTGACATTTGCTCGCACTGGCTTAGACGCTCCTTGGGTAAAACGTGTTTCCGAACATGTAGGGACATCGCATCATGACATTATTGTGAGTGCTGAAGAATTAGCAAATCACTTATTCGTTCCCCTCCATGCGAAAGATTTGCCAAGTGCAGGCGAAATGGAAACTTCACTATATTTACTATTTTGCGAAATGAAAAAAGATGCAACCGTAGCTTTATCTGGTGAATCGGCTGATGAAGTATTCGGGGGATATCCTTGGTTTCATCAAGAAGAACTACTGTATGTAGATAAGTTTCCATGGTTAACAAACTGGAAAAACACATCTTCTCTATTATTAAACGAAGTAACAAAGCAATGTAATCCTGAACACTATATCAATAAAAGATTCCATGAAGCTGTTCATGAAGTACCTACTCTTGAAGGGGAAAGTAAAAAATCCGCGAAACAACGCCAAATGTTTTATTTATTTTTAACGAGATTCCTTCCTTTCTTACTTGACCGTAAAGATCGTATGAGTATGGCTGTTGGTTTTGAAGTTCGTGTACCGTTTTGCGATTATAGATTAGTTGAATATTTATGGAATGTTCCTTTCAACATAAAAAGTATTGATAATATTGAAAAAGGCATTTTACGTAGAGCACTACAACCAGCTTTACCTGACGATGTACGCAATAGAAGAAAAAGCGCTTATCCAACTTCACAAGATCCACACTACTTACAAACAATCCGTAATTTAACACTTGATATGTGTAGCAATAAAAACAATCCTATTTTCTCACTTATTAACCATTCCATCTTACTTTCAATTGCTGATCAAAGTAATAAAGAGATTAACAATTTTGAGGCAAGAAGTGCCATGGAGTATATGCTACAAGTAAATGAATGGTTGAAAACATATCATATTCATATTGCTTAACAAAAAAGAGTTCAAGGATAAAAACCTTGAACTCCTTTTATATTAATTAGCACATTGTTTATTATCAGTATCAATAGACCATCCAATAATCGTGGCACAATCTCTACCTTTCCACTGCAATACATTTGTTAATACGGGCTCAATCTGCAAGCAACTTCCGTCGTGTAATATTTCTACTAAAGATTGATCATCATCAAACCTTCGTTTGTCACACTCTAAAATACCATCTGTTGCCATTACAATGTGATTCATTCCTTTTTCTAATCCTCTTACACCTGACGTAAAGCAAGGTGTATTTGCTGCAAAAATATTTTTCCTACCAATATATTCGTAATTTTTCCGTTTATTTAATCGTCCTTTTCCATTTTTCGTTTTCTCAGAATGGAATAAATACGCGAAACAATCACCAACTGATAACCAATATAAAAATTCGCCTTTTCGTAAACAAATTAAGCAAGCGAGTTCCTCATCATCTTGATCACATTTTTTAATAAATAACTCATCTGTAAATAACGCTAATAAGTACATATGTGTATGATGAAAAGCTAAATGTATTGGATATGAGAATAACTCTTTTAGTTTTTCTTTTCTTGCCGAAATCGCTTCTATTATATAATCTATATTTTTTGTTTTGTGATGTGTATCAAAAATCATAACAAATTCAAATTGTAATTCAGGATCCCACCAAGCAAGCACCGCATCTCCTCGTTCATATGCATCACTCTCTTGATTCCCCCCATATACGCCGACTGAAAGAGGACCACATTTTTCAACATGTATTTCATCTACATACATCTGTTCATGACTAATCCATTTGAATGTATTCACAGCTATCATCCTCTCTCTTGCTAAATGTATACCTTTACACATAGATTACCTTATATTTCAATAAAAATAAACTTTTTCAACATTTTTTATCCAAATAAAAGGATTTTATTTCTAAAATAACGAATATATCTTACTATACGATATAAAAAGGGGATTTATTATTATGAACAACATTAATCAACATTGGGAGAGCATTTATTATCACTTACGATACGAATACGAGGACAACCTTTCCCACCAAGCAATTCGTATTTTACAAATCGTTTCTCGTGAGAAAGATATAACAATTGGAAAAGTCGCTACTGAGCTTAGTCTTTCTCATAACACAGCGTCTGAACACATAAAGCGCCTTATTCAAAAGGGCTTCATCGTTAAAGAGAGAAATAAACAAGATGAAAGAGTGGTAAACCTTACATTAACAATTGAAGGGATTGAAGTATTAGAAAAACATACTTTACTGGATAAAGAAAAGATAAAAATATTAGAATCACAGTTATCAAAAGAAGAACAACAATTAATTGAAAAAGCATTTTCGTTATTAGCGAAGGAGGCAAAATATGCATTTCCTCGTTAAAGTAATCGTTTCGGCACTTATTATCGGCGTTATCACTGAAGTTGCTAAACATTTCAGTACGATAGGTGGCTTTATTGCTGCCCTTCCACTCGTTAGTTTACTTAGTCTATTTTGGATTTCATTCGAAGGCGGGAATAAACAAGAATTAAGTCAATTTGCTTTAGGGGTATTATATGGATTCCCCGCATCAGCACTACTATTATTTATCGTCTATATTGGTTTAAAAAATTCATTTACACTTAGTACATCTGTCCTACTCGGTATAGGTGTTTGGTGTATCGTTTTTGCTTGTCAAAAATTATTTCAAGCTTAGGAGGAATTAACATTCATAAATTTGTAGAAATAATGGGGCAAAATATAGAAGTACATATAAAAGGAAGTGGTAAACAAACTGTAGTCATTCAAACCGGAATGAGTTGCTCATTTTATGATTGGTTTCCTATTATAGAAAAGCTTTCAGAGTACTTTACAGTCGTTTCATACCATCGCCCAGGTTACGGAAAAAGTGATGTAGGCCATCAGCCGCGTACAATAAGGCAAGTTACAAAAGAGCTACATATGTTACTAAACAAACTAGCTATTCAAGAGCCATTTATTCTAATCGGTCATTCCTATGGAGGATTATGTGCACAACATTTTGCGATGTTACATGAAGATAAGCTGCAAGCACTTATTTTAGTTGATTCTACTTCGATGAACTTACACCATTTAGATGAACTTCATTTACCAATTTCTGATCAAACTGATTCTGATGATGTTTGGTTTCAAAAATATAATATGTATTCCAAAATGGATGTAGACACACTTTATAATGAACTAAAATCTATGCTCGCCAATCAATCAAAACAGCAAATTGAATTCTCTACCTCCGCCTCATTATATAAAGCGACAGCTTCTGAACTATCTGAGTGGAAAAACTGTGCTCTCTCACTAAAAGAGCTATGTAAAACATTAGAAATACCATTAATCGTTATCGGTAGAGATCCTCAATATTCTATTACTCAATTGACTAATGGTGGCATGCCAAAAGAGGAAGCAACACAACTTGAAGCAATGTGGCAAGAACTAATTCATGAACAATTACACCTCTCAACTAACAGCCACTATATTCTTGCCCAACATGCTAGTCACGGTATAGAAAATGATCGACCAGATATTATTATTGAAGCAATTCATTTCTTACAAATCAAAAAAGGAAGCAACTAAAGCTGCTTCCTTACTTATCTTCTATTCATAATCTTCTTCATCATCGATTTCTTCGTAATATGAACTACCATTACTTACATATATAGGGCCATTCGCAACATCAATACGTAGTACCCACGCCCATGGCACAGCTAAACGTTTATGTATCGCTCGCCAAAAGCTCATTGATTTTCTTTCGTACTCCTGGAACTCCTGAAGTAACTCTTTGTAGGAGGAACCGTCTAACTGAATATTTGCTTCTAACAAACGAGAATGAGCATAGTACTGTAACTCTAGTTCAGCAGCAATTTCCATTTCTTCTTCCGTTGCCATACCAATAATTGTTCCATCTTCTGGTGCAATTTCATATACGTTTTGAACTTCAATAAGCCCTTCTTTCTCTTTCTCAAACATGTAAACAGCCTCCTTTAACATATATTTTTTATGTTACAAAGTCATACTTCTACAATAACTTCTCTCTTTCCTCTTTTTTTGATAAACTTTTACAAAATATTTAACCGATGACCTGTTTTCTCTATTCTTTCAGCAGAAATGAAACGATTTTTATCAAAATTTAATTTATACACATCAAGCATATGAAGTGTTTTCCAAAATTCAAAATCATATTTCGAATTAAAATAATTCATTAGTAATACCATAATATTCCCATGCGTACCTATTACAATGTTCTTACCTTCATATTGTTTTAATATATTTTGCATACATATTACAGCGCGCCTTTGTGCGACATCACTCGATTCTCCGCCTTCGTATGCAAAACTCCAATCTTTCCACACATTCTGCATAGCAACATTAAAATCTGCTACTGGCTCTGTACTCAATAATCTTTCACGCAAATCTTCTTCTGTTTGTATTAATAATTTATATGTATTCGCAATTCCTTGTACAGTTTGGATCGCTCTTTTGTACGGACTAGAAATAACAACATCAATATGTTTATCTTTTAATAAATGCGTTACATTCTCTGCATCACAGTGCCCTTTTTCAGATAAAGGTCGTTCCCTTTCTTCTTTTGTATATGTAGAGTGGGCATGGCGAACGAAATAGATTGTCGTCATTTATTCATCTCCCTTTTCCGTTTTTATCCAAATTCAATACATTACCATCAAATCCCTTTACTTTTATTATAAGTACTGTCAAATTTAAATGTTGATTTTCATATTAATAAAAGGGAAACACCTCATATGGTATTTCCCTCAATTAAAATAGACTACATCCAATTAAATACTTTATCAATTTTATTTCTATCGTATTCTAATATCCAATCATTATATGTATTATAAATATCCCTAATTGTATCAGGAGAGATAGCTAATACATCACAACCTCTATCATCATAAACGTGAAATATAGTATTCTTGTTAACATTTATAAAATACACCCTATGAAAAATACTCGGTTTTATTCCCATATCTTGATTACAAATTGCTTTTAGCATAGGAATGTATGTAAAGTCAGAGATTTCACATTTCAAAGTATATCTATGTGTTTTATATGCTCCATCTTCATCTTCATCTGGAAAAACATAAGGGATTGTATTTTTCTGTAACTTAAACAAATCGGACTTCTCTTTGACATACTTAGAAAAGATATTCAATTTCTGTTTGAAAGTTTCACCGTTTGCATAGTCATTTACATCCACTACAATATAAATATCATCTTTTGTTGAATGTAAAGACTGAAATAAAGTAATCGTCCTTTTATAAACGCCTTCTAAATATAGACAATTTTCATAAATGTTATTACAATCATAGTCCACACCTAATCTAAAACGAATACCAATATCCCAATTATAAAATAGAGGTGGTCTAAGTTCTAAATTCGGAAACGTTTCAAGCATATACTCATTCAACCTCATCTCAATACCTACCTTTAATAGCATGTTGTTTACATAATAAAATTATTTCATTATAATTTATTCCTAAACTCTTCATCTGTTATAGCATCTTGAATAAAATAATTTATATTAGTTCTCAGCTTTTGATATACAACTTGATCTTCTATATCGTTAAACATAATTACAACTTCTACTTTATTCCCTTTCTTATCTGTAGTATACAAGCTTTTTGTCAATACGAATGCGGTAGAACCACCTTTTTGCCCCGCAAATTCTAACTTACTATTATTAACTGTTCCTTTGAAAATATTCTCGATTTCTTCCTGCATTGATTTTGGAAAATACTTTCTACTATTTATTTTTTCCATTATACTCATATAATCTTTAGCGTTTGCACCCACTAATCGATCTGACCAAATTCGCTGAAATTCCATATCTACTTTTAATGGAATATCCCGCTTTTTCCATTCTTCCTCATCTTTCATCCATTCCTGTATTTGTAACACATGTTTATTATATTCATCTTTTGACATGTTACGTAACGTTTTTAATGACTGATTTTCTGGCACATGAAGTTCTTTTTCTACGTATCCTCTCATATATAGTGCAGCCGTATAAGAAGTGAACTTATCATGACTAGTAAGCTCTAACTCTTTTATACTTTCATTTACTCTTTCTATTCCAAGCTTTTCTAACAAATATGTTGTATTTGCATTAGAACTATAATGAATCATTCCTTTAGCGACTTCTTCTAAAGCGATTTGTCCATTTTTCACTAATTCTCTCGCTTTGGCATCTTCTAACCAGTTAGGATGTGCTCCACCATCAGTATCTTTAACGTAATATTTTTCTAGCTCGTGCAATGAAATTTGTTCATCACGACTTATTTTTCCTTCTGAAACTTGCTTAGCAAATTCAACTGCTATTACGATTTTTGCCATACTTGCTAATGGCAATTTTTTATTTTCATTTATAGAAGTTAATACTTCTCCATTTCTTTTAATAAGTAATGAACATGTTTCATCTTCTTTATGTTCTTTTATGTACTTTAATACGTAATCAGGATCTTCTTTTGACAAATAGTAATTCATAATAACAAAGAAAGCTATAACAGCTACTATAATGACTCCTGCAATTATTCCTATAATCTTTAATATGTTCACAATATACCCCCTCTAACAAATTTCCTTCTATATCATAATTATACCGAACCAAATTACAAAATTATACAAAAACGAATAAATATTCCTACAAGCAAAGAATCATTTTTTTATTTCACACTGTATTGTATGGAAAATCTCATGAATATGTCTAACTTTCACACAACAAAAAAACATGCCTTCATTAGGAAAGCATGTTTTGTGATATCCTTCACATTGTTTAGTTAAAAAATAAATGTTTACTTACCATGATGTAACATTAAATCACTAAGTTCTTCTTCAATGTGATTTAATTTCGCAACGCTTTCTTTCCATTTATGAATATAACGTGAAACCCCAACAAAAAACAAAACAATAATTGTGGAAAGAATAATACCATATACGATTGCTACAGTACTCATAGTTACACTTCCTTATAATTAGTAATGTGGTTATTAGTTATATTTTTATTATAAACCTTTTTCTTTTAAAATACTTCAATTTCAACTTTTTGTAACAAAATTGATTTTTCTAATATTTCATTCGTAAAAATGGCATATTTTTCACAAATTATACAAAACTTCACCATATGTACTATTACCATATGAGTTATATTATTAAATAGAATAAAGGGGATGATATACTATGACGACTTGGTTTATTGTAATGTTAGTTGTATTTGGGGCATTTAAAATTATCGTTTCTAGCCTTCCTAACACTGTTATTGAATCCATTATTAGCAAGTACGAAACACATCCAAAACTTGAAGAAGAGAATGTGACTATTACAATTCACGGAAATAAAGTAGAAGGCGAACAGAAATCAAAAATTATTCATGATTTTAACGAAGGTTTATTTTTAGATCGCTATTATGCACCACCCCATAATGAAGGCACTCCTTTAATTATCAATGCAAAACGTGGTAAAAAAGATTTCACATTTTATATTTACAGTCATGAAGAGCATGTTGATGTTGTAAAACAATATAAAAAGAAGGTAGTTGCTTATAGTTTACGCTCTAAAAATCTTCAAAATAGTGACATGTTCGTGTCAGCTGATTTAGCTTAATACTCATATATAAAAAGGAATCCATGGCATATGGATTCCTTTTTACTATTTACTGAAAAATAAGCTCTGTCTTCAAACTATCTTTCGGTAACAACCAGCCTTTTTTCTCTAAACTCGCTATTAATAATTCCCTTTGTTTTGTCGCAATACTTTCTTCATTTGTTTTAAATGACACTTCTATTACGAAGTCATCTTCTAATTTTCCGGTATTACTTAATGGCCAAATTTCAATATTTGCTTTTATGTTTTCAAACTCTCCTGTATATCGCTTCATTAATACAGGACCGTAAATACGGGAATTCTTTAACATCTCTTCTCCCCAATTTGTATACAACCATTTGTTCATTTTCCCTGGTAATTTTTCTATTAACATGTTTTGAGCAGCTTGTTCATTTGGTAAATCAAGTATCCCATATCCTTTAGCACTGTAGCTTTTCTTATTTGAAATGCTTAATGTTTTCTTCTCAAATCCCCAATCTATTTCCGCCTCATAACTATCCGTATTACTATCGAATCCTTCTTTTTTAGCTACTTCTAGTGCATCTTGAATTACACCATTTTGAATAGGATATCTTTTTTTATATGTTAGTTCAAAATCTTTACTAAATTCTTTCTTTCGAATTCTAGCAAACCAACCTTCATCACTTAAACTTTTATTTGCAGTATCTAAAAATTGTACTTGTATTCTTTCATATTTTGTACCAGCCTGGAAATGTTCTAGCACCTCTTGCTTCATCTCTTTGTTATAACCTAATACTTGTTCTGGCTTCAATAATAACTTTACTTCAAAACTAGGTTTCATTGGACTAGCAGCAAACCCTTCCTTAACGTTATAAAGAAAACAACAAAAGAAAATACTTACGAATACAAATACTTTTTTCATATACCTATCCCCTTTACATTTTAAATGACTTCTATACGTTCCATTGCAAGTGAATATACATTTTCATATCCTGCTGTACTTAGCTTTTGTTGTAATCGATCCGTATCCTCTTTCAAAGCATGCACTAGCACCGTATGTTCTGGTAATAATGTATTTAACATCTCTTTAACGTCTTTTATACTTTGGTGAACTTTATACGGAACTCGCTTCACCCTACATGTACTCCTTACATGTTCTTTCATAACTCTTTCTGCAAAACTCCCTTTCGCAATATGCCCAGTAAAAATAACGGAATTACGTTTTTCATTCCGAAGCTGTTCATAGCATAACTGTGCTCGTTTCGTTTGCATATTCGCATCACTCATTACAACTATTCCATAACTATTTTGCATACTAATGTCATTATCCATAACGATTATGTTTCTTTTTAAACTCTCCATAATCCATTTAAGTTCTTCATTATTTTTTATCCAATCTTTATATATGAACATCTCTTCAAATCCAGCCAAAATTTCTTTATCTACTATAAGCGGAAATTCTTTATATCGTTCATATAAATACAATACTATATCTTGCGCCCTACCAAGTTGTGGCAGCGGTAGCAATGCTATTCCTTTATTCTGCATAACTCGCTCAATTTCTGCACATAGATCATCTAATCTTTCATTTTGCGAAACATCATCTGTGTGGTAAGCGGCATCTACAATTGCAACTTTTATATTGTGGCCCAATTTCTCAGGTAAATTAGCTCGTAGTATATTAGACTCTGCTGAATAATCGCCGGAATAGAACACGTATGTATTACACAAATCAACTAAAAACCAAACAGCTCCTAATACATGCCCACTATATCCCCACTGAAACCGCAATGTAGGAGTAATTTGTATCCATTCATTTGGATTACTAATCTCATCAATACATACATAATTTAAATCTTTTATGTGTTGGTCGCTATAAGGTAAATTCCACCCTTGCATCACATTATAGTTTCTCCATTTTTCATAATATAACGGCAGTTGCTCCTTCGTATAACGAGTCGTCCAAATTTTTTTCTTATATCCATACTTCGCTAATAAAGGTAAACCCATCGTATGATCTTCATGAATATGTGATAAAAATACCGCATCTAAAAATGGAACAGCTTCTTTCTCTATTTCTGGATAACTCTTCTCATATGATCGATTAATACCACAATCAAATAATATTTTCGTCTCTTTATTTTTTACAAAATAGCAGGAGCGACCGTATTCTCCTGCCCCACCCCATACTTCTATCCTCATCATGCTACCCCTTTTCGCTTTTGCTCCATATGTTGTAGCAGTAATAAGCACATTGTTGTAAGTCCAACAGAAACAACGGCCATCGCCATGCCTATAGATACTTCACCCTGTTCAAATTGAGCAAAAATAAACGTTGCTGACGTTTCTACTGATGGAGGTAATACGAGAAGCGATGCTACTAACTCTCTTATCGAAATTGTAAATGTCATCGCCCATCCAGCAAGAATGCCTGGGATAATAAGAGGCAATATTATTTTTCTAAAAATATAAATATAATTTCCCGAAAAAATGCTTCCTGCCTGCATGAGAGAATCATCAATTTGTCCGAGTGATGATTTTACATATTGCACCGTGTAAGGTAAAAACAGCACAACATACGTTACGATAACCATGACTGGTGTATTGTAAATTGACAGGGGCATATATGGTGAATTCCAAAATAGAATAAGACCTACAACCATAACGATTCCTGGTACCATATTGGGTAACATACCGCACATATCGAGCCATTTTTCAGAGTTTTTTTTCCCCTTTCGAATCATAAGTGCCAAAAAGACTCCAATCATTACCGCAATAATCGCTGTTACGAGTGAAAAAAGAAAACTATTCCATAAAGCCTCTAATCCCGGAGATCCCATTGTAAACAATGCCTCATAATGGCTTGTTGTAAAGTTATTTACATGTAAACCGCCGCCTCTTAATTTTGACAAAGAAGCAATCAGTATAGAAAAGTATGGAATTCCAATTGATACGATTAATAAACCAATTACATACATCCATGCTACAACGCGCGTAAATATAGACAAAGTATATCTTTTAGATTTCACACCTTTTCCACTAACCATTGCATATGAATACTTTCGATTCAATACATTTTGCATATACCAAATGAGCATACAAGCACTAAGTAATAAAGAAGATAATGCTGTTGCACTACTAAAATCAATTGGCCAACTCGAAATAAATTTATGGATTTCTGATGTTAACACGTGGAATCCTATTCTACGTCCGAATGTAGCCGGTGTTCCAAATTCAGCAATCGTCTTTACGAAAATGAGTAAAGCACCCATTACATAACTTGATACTAATAACGGCAATATTATTTTTCTTAAACGATAGAGAAAACTTCCGCCATGAACTGCTGCAGCTTCTTCTTTACTACTCCCAATCTGAAGTAACGTGTTTTTCAGCATGAAATAAAGGAATGGGAATAAATGCAGACTCATAATTAAGACCATACCTCCTAAACTAAAAAACGATGATGAAACTGTCTTTAGCATCGGAAAAAATTGTTCAAAATAGCCGTTAGGTTACATGAACAAAATCCAGCCCATTGATCCAATATACGGCGGTGTCATAAATGAAATCATAAAAACAATATCTAACTTACTATACTTTCCTACATCTGTTTTGCTCATAATAAACGCCAATGGAAATGCAAATATTGTAGCTCCTATTACAACGAGTACACCTAGAAGCATCGAGTTTAGAAAAATCCCAGCTAATCCACCACTCTGCATCACTTCAAAAGGCTTTAAAAAGTTCCAGCTGCTATTTTCATATATACTAGAAAATAAAATGAGAAAAAGCGGAATGACGATTAACATCGCCACAAGTAATAACGCTACCGTCATTCCAACTTGTCTTACTGATATGAATCGATTTACCATGGAATCACCATCTTATTGAAATACTTTCTTAAATTGTTTTCCTATTTCATCTTGCTCTTTCTCAACTGTTTTCCAATCAATATTTAATACTGAAATCTCTTCTACATTCGGTCTATTTTCAGCTTTTATATCTGTTCTACCTGGCAATAAATACGCTTTAGCAACTTGTTTTTGCACATCATCTGATAATAAATAATCAATAAACTCTTTTGCACCCTCTACATTTTTACTATCCTTCATAATCCCCGCTGCACGTGGGCTAATAACTGTTCCGCTTTTTGGATAAACAATATCAACCGGTTCACCCTTTGCTTTTGCGCTGTACGTCATATAATCAACACCTGCAATTACCATATCTTTCGCACCTGTTACTACTGGATCTAAAGCTTCTTGATTTGCTCCTGCTACTGTAACTTCATTTTTCTTAAGCTGTTCAAATAAATTCCATCCATCTTTTCCATTCTTTTTCACATATCCTGTTACAAAGTCTAAAGCTGAACCTGAAAGTGCTGGATCTGGAAGATTCACTTTTCCTTTCCATTCCCCTTTCGTTATATCGCTCCAATCTTCAGGCGCTGTCTTCACATTTTTTGTATTGTACACAATCCCTAATGCTGAAGCACTATACCCGAAATAATGTCCTTTATCATCTGACCATTCAGAACGCAGCTTATCAGCTTGTTTCGCTTCTTTATAAGCTAACGTTTGACCCTCTTTCTTTAATCCTTCCATCGCTGGTAATGATGCAAGTACGACTACATCAACGACTGGATTTTTCTTTTCAGCTTCCATTCTCGCTAAAATCTTACCTGTTGTTCCTTGAAACATTTCTACTTTTATACCTGTTTTCTTTTCAAAGTCTTTTTGAATTTTTTCTGCTAACCCTTTTGGCCCTGCACTATATACAACAATTTTCTTTTCATTCGTATTTTTACTTTTTGCATCTGCATTGCCTGTCTTTGAACTACACCCTGTTACTACAGCCGAAAATAATAAAGTACATACAAATAAAGACTTAAGCGAACTGAATTTCTTCATACGATTCTCCCCCTATATGATGAATACATTTTTTTGGCACATATAACGATACTGGTTTACCGATGCTTAATTTACTATTGTGATAAGCTGTCCATATTCCGAGTGCCCCCATGTTTACTTTTATTTCATACCGTTCTCCTACATATGTAACGTGCTTAATTTCACCTGTATACATTTCGCACACTTCATTTTTCGTCCAGTTCACATGCTCTGGACGAACCATTTTTTTACCCTCTACAAGCCAATTCGCCTTACCAACAAATTTGGCAACAAATTCATGAGACGGTTTCACATAAATATCTTCCGGTGTTCCTTTTTGTAATACTTCTCCTTGTTTCATGACAATAATTTGGTCTGACATTGACATTGCTTCTGTTTGATCGTGAGTGACATACAGTGCAGTTAAACCAATGGAATGAACGATATCCATAAGCTCTATTCTCATTTCTTCTCGCAAAATTGCATCGAGTGCACTTAGCGGTTCATCAAATAAAATAAAATGAGGTTTTGTTACAATTGCTCTAGCGAATGCGACACGTTGTTGCTGTCCACCAGAAAGTTCGTGTGGATACCTTTTCTCCATACCTTGCAGGCGAACTCGCTTTATCGCATCTTCTACTTTTTCTCGTAAATGATTTGTTTGCTTTGTAGCCCTTAAACCAAATGCAACATTGTCAAAAACAGTCATGTGCGGCCATAAAGCAAAATCTTGAAATACCATACCGATATTCCGTTCATGAGGAGATGTCTTTATCTTTTTTGCAGCAGAATACATGCACTGGTCTCCAAAATATATTTCTCCCTTATCCGGTTCTTCAAGCCCTGCTATCATTCTAAGTAAAGTCGTTTTCCCACACCCCGAAGGTCCTAAAAGTGTAGTGAATTCCCCTTGTTTCATTACAATCTGCAACGGCTTTAACGCCTGTGTTTTTCCAAATGTCTTTTCTAATCCACTAATTGTAATATCCATTGCTTCACCTCTCTCCCCTCATTCTTAACCTGCTTTCATTCTATATGGAAGATTTATACTGAATGTTAATGTACTGTAAAGATTAAATTAAAAAACTTCTAATAAACTATTTATTTCTATAGATTTTTTCTATAGTTAAAATAAAAAAGGCGGCAATTCATAATGAATCTCTTAAAATTAGAAATTGTAGTACTTATTAAGAAATACAAAAAGCTTACAATTGTTGCAGAAAAACTTGGCGTTAAACAACCAACTATTACATTTCATATAAAAAGCTTAGAAGAAGAACTCGGTGTGTCTTTATTCGAATTACGTTCTGGAAGGTATTTCTTAACAGAGGCTGGTGAGGCTTTGCACCATTATGCTTCTAAAATAGATGCACTTATGAAAGAAGCTAGACGTGTCACGCAAGAGTTTAAAGATTTTAATAAAGGTGCTATAACAATCGGCGCTAGTTATGTACCAGCGACTTATCTTTTGCCAGAAGTCGTTCATGAATTTCAATGTGAATTTCCCAATATAAAAATAACGCTACTAGTTAAAACAGCCCCTGAAATTCGAATGATGCTACAAAATCACGAAATCGATCTTGGGATAATTTCCGCTGCTCCATTTGATGAACCACTTTTAAAACAAACGAATATAATACCTGATACACTTGTTCTTGCCTTTTCCAAAGAACATCATTTTTCAAAGAAAGAAAATGTATCGTTACAAAATATCGAAAAGGAACGCATACTATTGCATCGTAATCCATCTACAACGAGAGATTTACTTACAAAATGGATGTCAGTTCATAACATTACATTCCAATCAGAAATTGAATTAGACTCATTAGAAACGATGAAACAAATTTTAAAATATGGTAATGGAATTGCCTTTATTTCTAAACTTGCTATTGAGCAAGAAATACAACGAAATGAGCTATGCTATATACCAATCCCAGAATTTGAATTTCAGCGTAATATTTATACGATTCATCATGAGGACAGATGGAATTCTAAAATCATTTCTTTTTTACTACAGAGCATCCATTCATTTGCAACAAAAAATTAAAAGGCTGTCGTTATGCACGACAGCCTTTTACACTATAAATCTATTTATTTTTCTTTGCCTCAATTTTTGCTTGCGCCTCTTCAGCCTTATCTAATGCTTCTGATACTTTCTTCTCTTTTTCTTTCACTTCATCTATACTATCGACAGCTTTAATAATTTTATCGATTCCTTCTTCTTCTACCTTTCTACGCTTTGCTACTCTTTCATTCACTTTCTCTTCTACATCTTTTGCTTTTTGAAGCATATTCTCTGCATTTGATGTTACAGCTTTTTCAAGTGCATCATCTTTTTTCTTTTGTAACACTTCATTTGCAATGTCTTTCGCTTCTAAATACTTACCGTCTTTTAATGCTGTTGCCCCGTGATCCATTTTCTCAGCAACTTCTTTATATGATTTCGCTTCATTTCCTGATTTCTCTTTTTCTGCTTTTTCGAACCACATTGTTGCATCACTATACTTTTCATCTTTCAATGATTGCATACCTGTTTCAATATATGTGTCATAATTGCTACATCCAGCCATTACGATTAATAGAAAAAGCATAACAAAACTTAATTTTTTCATGCTGTTGTCTCCTTTTCTTTGCAAGCTCACTTTACTTTAACATACATGAAAAAGAGTTTCAAAAACTAAAATACTAATTCGGTCATTTTTATTTCGTTAAGTCAAATTTCCTTTTAGGCAGACACATCCACTTGCTTTTTCATTACATGCTTCTTTACTCCTACTAATACAACTAACAATAAGCCTCCGCCTAATGTCATCATAACAATGCTAGTTGGCAACATATCTAATAATAATCCATACACAATCATACCGAGTGGTGCGATTGCAGTAGAAATTGTTTCAAGTAAGCCGAAAACGCGTCCTAAATAATTTGGATTTGTCGTCTTTTGCAAATGTACTTGCATCGGAATATTTACAACCATCATTGATATACCAGTTAACATCATAAAAGCGATATAGTAAATAAAACTTGCTACTTTCGGAATGGTGACTACTAATGGAAACACTGTACATAAACTCAAGCTCGCAAATAAAAACAACCCAATATAAACAGAGCGAAACGGATTATTCACTTCTTTACGTACTGATAACGCAATTGCACCAATTAACATCCCAACTGCTAACATTCCCTCTACAACACCGAGTTGATTCGAAGATAGATGCAAATTTTGAACAATAATATATGGAAGTGAAACGAAAAGTGCACTCGCAAAAAAGTTTACCCCTACTGCAATTTTCATTAAACCATATATTTCATGCTGTCTTTTTACATATGAAAACCCTTCTTTTATACTTGTCAAGAAATGCTCTTTACTTTCAGCCATGTCTTTTTTATATAAATCGAATACGATAAATAATTGTACAATTACCGCTAAAAAGAATGTAATGCTATTTAGCAGGAAAAACGATTTAATTGAAAAGAAACCAAATACAACTCCACCAATAATCGGTGCTAAAATATTTGATAAAGATGCTGCCGTCTGGTTCAAAGCACTCGCTTTTTGAATACGTCCCTCATCTACTAAACTTGGAATAGATGAAGTTAATGCAACAGCATAAAAACTCGCACAAATTGATAATAATGCTGCTGAAACATAAATAAACAGAAGTGATGGCCCAAAAGTAGTTGCAAGGATAAACATAATAAGCATTGTTAAACTACTTAACAAATCAGTACCGATGACAAGCCATTTTCGATTAACACGGTCAGCTACAGCACCAGCAATCGGTCCACAGATCAGCCTTGGAATCGATCCGCAAATAAGCGTAGTTGCAAACCCCATTCCTGAACCCGTTGTCTTTAATACGTATAATCCCATTGCAAACGTATAAATACCCGCTCCTAACAAGGACGTCATTTTTCCAATCATCATTAAAATAATATTTCTCGTTGCAATCTTCATTTTCCAATCATTTTGACCTATATTTATATCCCCCATTATGACACTCTCCCCTTAAAAGTTAAATTGTGTTAAACTTATTATATAATTAACTTTCCAATTTTTACAACAAAAGTTTAATTATATTTAACTTTCAAATTATAAAGGAGCATATAATGGCTACTCTCGGTGCAAAAATTAAAACGTTACGAAAAGAAAAAAAGCTTACTCAAACTGATTTAGCAGGTTCAGAGCTGACAAAAAGTATGCTAAGCCAAATTGAAAACGGAAAAGCTACACCTTCCATGAAAACATTACAATATATTGCTGAAAAACTTGGATGCGAAACGAGTTTTTTACTAGAAGATGATGATGTGGAAATGATAGAACTCATTCAACAAATGGAACAACTAATAAAAGCAAATAAGTACGATGAAGTATATGAGATCTTACTACCTATCGTTCAAAAAGAGCTACCTCCTACTTTGAATACCGCTCGTTTATATAAACAATTTGTAACAGCTGCGGCTAAAATGAAAGATTACAATATTGAACATTACGTGGAAAAGGCTACTTCTATTTTTGAAAAATATACGTTATACCGGGAAAGTACGGAAACAAAATTAAAATTATCCTTTACGATATTCACACGTAAAAAGTATGCTGAATGTTTACAACTCATTGCTAGCATCCGAAATGACTATGAAGAGAAACATTTAGAAATGGATCTCATTATACATATCGAGTTATATTTATATGAGGCGATTATTTTTCTTGCATATGGTAATTACGAACAATGTGAAAGTGTCATTTTAGATGCACTTGCATTTTCAAAAAAACATCAAGTGTATTATAAAACAGATGAATTTTACCGTATTTTATCTTACCAAAAAGTCCTAACGGCTGATAAAGAACAATATTTACATTACATAAAAAAATCAGAGCAATTTGCCATTTTTACAGAAGATACTTTATCTGCAGCGGTTATTAATCTTTTAAAAGCTTACTACTACAACACAATTACTCATGAATATACTATTGCATTAGAACATGTAGAACAATTTCGAGAACAACTAAAAGATGAGCGAATTTTTCAAGATGATGGATCGTATTATCTTGAAAAAGGAAAAGCTTTGTATGGTTTAAAACAATACGAAGAAGCTTTAAAAACATTACAACGTGCTATCATACCAGATTATATAAACCATCCACTTGATCACGCACGGCTTACAACAGCTGGGGCATATCGTGCTCTTTGTTATGTCAAACTTAATGATAAAAAAAGAGCTCTTGAAGAAGTAACAGAAGCATATGAAATCGTACAGTCCTATCCTGATTCCATCTTCACTTCATTTATTAAAGAAACATTACAAATAATACAAAAAATTTAAGAATGTATCTAAATGGTATATTATTCCTCTTTTTTAGCAAAGATAATAATGATGGGAGGAATATAAATGAATATACAACGTGCAATAGAGCTTTCTGTGTCAGCGGAACAAGCCAATGTCAGTTTTCAAGGCATGCCTGTTATGATTCAACACGTCGATGAAAGCAATGAAACCGCCCGCATATATGAAGTAAAAAACCCAGGACGCGAATTAACTGTTCCAGTTAATAGCTTAGAGGAAATATAAGAAATGCCACTTCTCTTTTGAAGTGGCATTTTTCTTATGAATCAAAAATACAACTATTATTTCTTCTAATTTTTTAAGCTTATAATAAGAAAATGTAAATTTTATACTCTAACCCTATATTTTGTGATATTTTATACTCTGGAAATAATCAAATCTTTATAGATGAATAATATAAAGTTTTTTTCTATTTCCCACTCTATACATAAAGGAGGAATTGTATGAGCCTCTCTATATACGAAGGTTTAGGTATTATTTTTTTCGTAATCATTATTACTTACGCCCTTGCACACAAATATTTATGGTCAAAAAAATTACTTATTATTCTATTTCTCATTTGTAATGCTATTTATCTTATTTGGCGAACTTTTTATTCGTTACCAACTATTAATCTCATAAGTATTATCGCTGGTATTATATTGTTAATTACAGAATGGGCTGGTTACTTACAATCTATCGTTTTTAGCATTGTTTCATGGAAACCATATAAACGGAAAGAAGTACCATTATCCACTTTTGAAAAACTACCTACTGTCGACATATTTATTGCCACTTACAATGAACCGATCGATTTGTTAAAACGTACTGTAGCTGGTTGTACGTTGATTACTTATCCGAAAGAGTTACTAAACATTTATATTTGTGACGACGGGCGCCGTGAAAGTGTAAAGCAACTTGCGGCAGATTTTTCTGTTCATCACATAACTCGCACCGAAAACAAGCATGCAAAAGCTGGAAATTTAAATCATGCGATGCTTCATTCAAAAGGTGATATTATCGTAACAATGGATGCCGATATGATACCACGAGCTAACTTTTTAGAGCGAACGATTGGATATTTTTCTAAAAATAATGTTGTATTCGTTCAAGCACCACAAGTTTTTTATAATGCTGATCCTTTCCAATATAATTTGTTTTTTGAAGATAACATCGCCAATGAACAAGATTTCTTTATGCGCCAGTTAGAAGAAGGGAAAGATCGCTTTAATGCTACGATGTATGTTGGTAGTAACGCCCTATTTCGCCGCACCGCGCTTGAAGAAATTGGAGGATTTGCGACTGGAGTTATTACTGAAGATATGGCAACTGGTATGCTACTACAAGCTAACAAATGGGAAACTATATTTGTCAATGAAACACTAGCTGTTGGATTATCCCCAGAAACATTTAGTGATTTATTAAAACAACGGGACCGCTGGTGTAGAGGGAACATTCAAGTCGTAAAAAAATGGAATCCTTTCACTATAAAAGGATTATCTTTTATGCAGCGTCTTTTATATGCAGATGGAATTCATTATTGGTTTTTCGGTGTTTATAAAATGATATTTTTATTAGCACCGCTATTATTTTTAGTATTTGATATTTATAGTTTAGAAATTAATTTCATGCACTTATTTATGTTCTGGGCACCTGCCTTTTTAACATCACAGCTTATTTTCAAAGCTGTTTCTAATAAAAAACGAACAACTACGTGGAGTCATGTGTACGAAGTTGCTATGGCTCCTTATATGGGATTTGCTATTTTATCAGAAATTTTCTTACGTAAAAAGTTTCAATTTCATGTGACAAGAAAGGGAGTTCAAAATAATACAAGGCATTTTTTATGGATTGCAAGCATCCCTCATCTCATATTACTCATTTTAACAATTATTGCACTTATTCGAGCAACACTTATGCTCTTATACCCTGAGCAATATCATATTGAAAGAGAGAGCTTATATATTAACATTTTCTGGTTACTATACAACGGGATAGCTATTGTCACTTCACTATTTGTAGCATTTGAAAGACCGCGTTTTCGAAATTCAGAACGTTTCGTAGTAAATTTACCAGGTACTTTATATGCCGAAGATATGATCATTTCTTGCAATATCCTTGATATTAGTGAAACGGGGGCACGTTTTGAATTAGATTCCTCCATTCCATTTGAAACTTTATCAAGTCTATCTTCCTATATGCTATCTTTTGGCGAGGTAGAAAAGATTCATAGTACAAAAAAATGGATTCGGAGACAAGAAAATTCTGTACAAGTTGGTGTATCATTTGATGATGTGTCCCATGAGCAATATTGTAAACTCATTCTTCATCTATTTAGTAAACCGGTTAATGACCGGGTGGAAAAGGTGTACGATAAAGCATTTCTTACACTAGCAATTGCATCTTTCATAAAAAACACAAAAAAAGCACCAAGACAATTTCGCAGGCAACATATACGTGAGCAACTGATGTCTCCTGGAACATTGCATATGAATGGGATGCCGATTGAAGCCACCATTATCGACTATAGTACAGGTGGGTGCCAAGTACAAACGAACATCCCTCTTGTGATTGACCAAATTATACAAGTAACAATGGAAGAACGTAATATTCAAAAGAGAAATGCACAAGTGTGTTGGATTCAAAAAAAGGGGCGTAAAATATATGCTGGATTAAAATTCACAGCGTAAAAAAGAAAAGAAGCGTCGTGCTTCTTTTCTTTTTTTTACATGCTAAAATACTTATTAAAGGGGGAATTTATATGGAAAATGCTTCACAAAAGGCGAGTCATTATTATGCCGTGATATTCACTTCTAATTTATCAAATGATACAACAGACTATAATACCGTTGCCGAAACAATGGAGGAACTTGCAAAGCAACAACCTGGATTTTTAGATGTAGAAAGTGCACGAGGTAATTCTGGGCTCGGAATAACAATTTCTTATTGGGAATCACTTGATGCAATTGAAAATTGGAAGAAGAACGCCTTACATAAAGAAGCGAAAAAAAGAGGTCGTGAGCAATGGTATGAAAACTTCCACCTGCGTATCTGCCTTGTTGAGAAAGAATTTAAGTTTCAAAGAGGCACAATATAACTATGAAGAAAAAAGTAGCTCTCGTTATTGTTCATGAAATATATGGTGTGAACGACCATATGCATCACGTTACCGAGCAATTTACTTCATCTCATATTGACGTATTCTGTCCTAATCTTCTGCACTTACAACACGCATTTCATTATCGTGATGAAGAAAAAGCATATGAACATTTTGTAAATCATATTGGATTTGATGATGGAAAAGACCAAATTGAAGCATTCATCAATACCCTTTCAAGCAATTATACACATATTGGACTTATCGGCTTTAGTGTTGGAGCTACCATCTCATGGCTATGTAGTAACAATCCGAAAATAGATTTTATCATCGGATGTTACGGTTCTCGTATACGCGACTATGTTCACATAAAGCCTACATGCGCTACACTACTTATATTTCCTGAAAAAGAAGCTAGTTTTTCAGTATCCTCTTTAATTCAAACATTGCAGCAACAAAAAAATCCTTTACTAGAAATACAACAACTACACGGTGAACATGGATTTCTAAATCCGTACACTGAAAAATATAACGGGCACTCTACAAAACAAGCATACAATGTAATAGATTCATTTCTTGTAAAGTGAAACTTTATTAGTTTTTTATTTGGGTTATTGTTGTTAGTTATTTCGGGGATGTAATAGAAGAAGGAAGAAAAGCCAACATTCAACTTTTCTTCCTTCTATCTTTACCTTTAGCTTTCACTGTCACTGATTCACAAGGTGTATAATATATTTGAGGTGTCGCCTTATCAACAAACATCATAAACGTAATAAAGCCGATAATAAAGAAAATAAACAACGTTAACAAAATTGCTCCTATCGTTAAAAGTATCATAACACCACCCCTATATTTTTCATGTTATTACACCTTTCGCTATTATATGAGCGTAATCCTTTTTAGAAAAAGAAACGTAACAAAATAATCACAACCACTCCCGTTAATACTGTACCTAATAAACTACGAGTATATATCGCTACAAGAAATGTGGGAATTGCTGCGATAAGGTAATCCCACTGCATCGTCTCATGCATAAATAAAACTTGTGCTAAAAGCGCTGCTAATATCGCAATTGGTATGTAATTTAACCATTTTAAACCCCAGTCAGGAATTTGTAGTTTGCTAAATACGAGTAGAGGTAAAATACGTGGCACGAGTGTAACAGCTCCTGCTGCTAGTAAAAGTAATAATACATCTAATCTCATTTCCATTTTTCAATCACCACTCCAATCGTCGCAGCTAGTAAGGTTGCGATAATAACCGCTATACTATCTGGCATAAATAGGTGTGAAACGTATGCGATGATAATCGCTACAATTGCAACACTTAAATGAATTGCTAGTTTTGGTTTACTACTTATGAGCTGAAGAACAAATAATCCAATAAACATCGCTGGTAATGCATAATCCATCCCGTATGTATGTGGATCTGGTATCCACTCACCAAACAGCCCACCAATAATAGTAGCAAGAATCCAATTTAAATACGCTGTTACGTTAAGCCCGATCATCCATCTTTCACCTAAATATCCTTTTTGCGCCGCGTGTTGCACTGCAACGCCGAAAGTTTCATCTGTAATTTGCGAACCGATGATTAAGTTTTTAAATAGAGGAATTTTCGTAAAGTACGGCGCGAGTGCAGCACTCATAAGAAGGTGGCGCAAGTTAACAAAAAATACAGTAAAAATAATTGCGGAAGCAGGAGCACCGGCTGCATACATACCAGCTAATATAAATTGGGCAGAACCTGCATAAATTAAAGTGGACATAAATGCAATTTCAATGATAGAAAAACCTGCTGTTTTTGCAATTACACCAGCTGCTATACCGATGCTCAAGTAACCAAATACAGTTGGTAAACAATCTTTTACTCCTTGCTGAAATGTATCATCGCTCTGCAAAGCTACATGTGCCTGAGCTTTACTCATCTCTATCATCCTCCATTCCTTCTAAAGTTCGTTTTCCTGTTACGACATGAACTAAATCTATATTTTCACGCCATAACGTATCTAACTTATCAGCTCCAAATTCCTTCGTGATTTCTTCAACCATAATATCGTGCCGCACATACTCTGTAGCAACGAGAACTAGCGCTGGGTCATACGTTGTAACGGCCCATGAAGTGCTATCATTTGAGAAGTTCGCAATTAATACTTCCTCTCCATCACGCGCAATAACAGTTAAATGACCACCCATTCTCTTTTCAACAACGTGAGGCGTCATATAATTATGGTGAAACGTCGCTCCTATTTTTGTTTCTGGAGCTCCAAATAAGATTGAAAATATATGTACGCCTTCCTCTTCCTTTTGATAAATGTATGGCTCAATTTCATGCACTTGATCTTCCCATACAGAAATCCATAATTCTTCCTTTGCCCTATTAATTATATTGCATATTTCTTTTAAAACACGATCATTTGAGCGAATATGCGAAATTACATCTATTTGTCGCTCTTGTTCTAAACAATTTAATTTCTCATCTAAAAATTCAAAGGACTTTTCAAAGTCTTTTCGCATTCGATTCATTAATTCGGTAGCTGGTACTGGTACATATTTAACTGGTTCAGAAGGTACAATATGCACCGCTCCTTTATCCATTAACTTACCGAGTACCTCGTAAATCATAGAACGAGGTACTCCTGTTTGTTTACTCACTTCATAGCCAGTTACTGGGGAATGTTTTAACAATCCAATATACGCTTTACATTCATATTGGGAAAATCCTAACTTTTGTAATTCCTTTATAATTTCATCCATCGGTAACCCCTCACAATCTAAATCGCTCTTACTTCAAAACGGCGATTTTGCTTCCCTTTACTTTTTACTTTATCAATAATAAGTGTTCCTATTTCACTCGTATTTTTCACATGTGTGCCTCCACAAGCTTGTTCGTCTAAGTTTTCAATTGTAACAATGCGGATTTCTTGGATAGTAGTTGGCAGGAGATTTATTGCTGTTTTAATCATTCCTACAGCATTTTCTGCTTCTTCGCGGCTCATATAACGAGTGGAAATTTCTTTATTTTGCTTAATAAGTTTATTCACTTCCTCAACAATTTCTTCTACTTCCACGCTCGATAACTCTTGTAACTCATTAAAATCGATACGTGCTTTATCAGGATAAATTTGATTTCCGGTGCATAGAGCTCCATACTTTTCATAAACTACAGCTCCGATAAGATGCAGTAAAGAGTGATGACGCATTAAATTATGACGTCTTTCCCAATTAATCTCTAATTTAACTGGACCTAATTTTACTTGAGCTTCATCTTTTATATAGTGAACTATTTCTCCCTGCTCCTTCTTTACTTTTTCAACTTCAAATACAGACCCATCTTGTACAATGACACCCGTATCACATTCCTGTCCTCCACCAGTTGGATAAAAAACTGTTTCTTTTACAAATACTTTATTCCCTTCCACTCTTATCACTTCTGTCTCGCAACTCGTTTTGTATGCATCTTCTAAATATAATGCCGTTTTCATACTCTCACCTCTTTAGTAGTTATAGTTATACCTACTAATATAAAAAATAATATTCATACAGTCAACTTATATTTCAGAATTTTTAATTTTGAATAAAAAAAGCCTTTTATAATAAGGCTTTTTTCTACATGCTATTATTTATTTTAACTGTAAAGTATTTAACATGTTTCCCGCCAAATGCTCCCGTAAAGTAGAACCTGTATACTCTTCCCTAAATACCCCCGCCTTCACAAATAAAGGAATGACTTCACTAAAGAATAGATTTAGTGACTTGGGAGGTCCTCCTGGAATAGCAATAAATCCATCTAACGCTCCGGCCTCAAACCTATCCATAATTTGCTTCGCAACGCCTTTTGGTGTACCAACCGCAACCCAATGAGCCGATCCAACAACTTCTGGTCGCTCTAGTATTTGTTCAACTGTTGGTTCATTTTTAATAATGAAATGCCGTAATAATTCTGCATGTGTTTTACTACGTACAGTTTGATCCCGACTTGGCAGCATCTCTTCGGTAATTTTACTTTCTAGCTGAATCCCTCTCGCATCTAATCCGAGAACCATTTCAAGTAACGCATATCTCTTCTCTTTTGTGAGATGTTGATGAGCTTGCCTATGCATTTCTAGCGCCTCTTCATATGTATCACCTATAAAGAAATATAATCCAGGTAATACGCGTATAGCATCTTGCTTTCGGCCATGCTGTTCTGCTCTTCTTCTTAAATCTTGACGAAGTTCAATACCTGACTCTACATCTGGCGTTGCAGCAAAAATTGCATCAGCAACAGAAGCAGCAAAATTCCGACCAGACTCTGAAGCACCGGCTTGAAATAATGGCATTTCTCCTGATATATGCTGTGGGATATTCAGTGGACCTTTTACCTCAAAATATTCACCGCTATGTTCAATTGGCTTGGCCATCTCTCTAATAACTTCAGTGTTATCTATTTTCAACACTTCATAAGGATGGCTCCTCCAAAGTTTTCTTACTAACTCTGTACATTCTGCCGCTTTCGCGTATCGTTCCTCAGATGATGGCATCTCTTCCTTACCAAAGTTTTCAGCACCGTCAATGGATGTAACAATGTTCCAGCCTACTCTGCCATTACTAATCCAGTGTAACGATTGTAATTGCCTTGCTAATATATATGGTGGATAAAACGAAGTTGAAGCGGTTGTAACGACTCCAATTTTTTCTGTTGCATAAGCAATAGCAGTAAACAGTAACGTCGGGTCTAAAATGACATTCCCTTTATTACGAGCGATTAAATCTGGGTGCGCCACTAAATAATCGGCTTTAAAAACAAAATCTAACTTAGCCTTTTCTGCCTGTAGTGCCAACTCTACTTGCTCATCAATTGCGGAATTAAACTCATTCTCTTGTTCTTTCTTTCTAGAAATTAAACATAATCCAATGCAAAGTTGATTCTTTTTAGACATCTTCACACCATCCCCTTATTTTTAATTCACTTAGTTAAACAAATGTTGCTTTCATTATGAAATTCTATTCTTATGAAAATAGATATAATGATATTGATAATCATTATCATTTTATGATGTAACTGTAATAAAAGCAATAACAAAAAAGACTCCCACTTTTGGAAGTCCTTTATCTCAATATTTCATTCGCTTCTTTTTCATAAATTTTATCAAATGACGTCATAACGCGCTGTGATGCTTGAATCATTTTTTGATCCGTCATAAGATCGGCCATCTCTTTCGTCATATCAACATTTGAATTTTCTAGCATATGATTTTTTACTATTCCTGCTCCGTTCGGTAAATTAGCAATGTTTCCTTCTGCTAGTGTAAAGCTTTTGTTCTCACGTTGCACGAGACGAGCATTCGTTTCGGCATCTACTGTTTTTGTTTGTAAACGAGCAATATTATTTTGTGTTACTTCATCATATAATGTACCGTCTGCTTGTACAGCAACCTTTGCTCCTTCCGGAATACGAATACGCTCATTATTCTCTCCCATTACGAAAGCACCTGAAGATGTTTGTAAATAACGATCACTATTTAATGTGAAACTACCATCTCTCGTTAAAAACGTTTCATCATTTTTAGAAGTAACGAAAAATGATGTTGTGCCGGCCGCGCCGTCATCTAAAAAGAAATCTGTAGCGCTATTTGTCATTTGTATATTTCCTTGTATTAAATTCACATGTGTTGCAGCTGGTACTACAGCGTAATCGACCGAACCGATATTTGTTACCGCCCCATCTCCTCGGCGATATGTGTCTTGTACATCAAATACTTTAGACGTCATATTTTCTGCTTTAAATCCTGTCGTTTGAGCATTTGCAACGTTATTCGAATGAACATTAATACGCTGCATGTAATTCATCATACCCATAGAACCTATATAAAGACCGTTCATATTCGTTTGAATAAGGCAAGCGCCTTATTCTTCACCTCTTTTCTACGATGTTTGTAACATTTGTTTCGCTAAATGTTCAGCTGTAGCGATATGTATATTTTTCTTTATATCTTGTCCGTCTGTCATTAATACAATAGGAGCTGATGATACTGCTGGAATTTTCAACAATTCACCACTACTTGCTGTTTCATCAAATTTTGTAAACACAATACCATCTATATGAATATCTTTAAAGTTTGTAATGATTTCAATCATATCTTTACTTTTCATCGAAGCTGATAACGTTAAACAAATATAATCTGGTTCTACTTGTCCCATCGTTTCAATCATTTCTTCCACTGTTTCTGACGTACGATAATTTTTTCCGGCTGTATCAATTAAAATATAATCGACGCGTGCTTCTTCTTTAAAATACGTAAGCGCTCTTGTCATTGCAGCTTCATCACGCACAGCAATTACTTCCGATCCAATTGTCTTTACGTTATCTTGCAATTGCTGCACTGTCCCTATGCGAGAATGATCTGTCGTTATAAAACCAACTGTTTTGTTCTTACCGTGAAATTGCCATGCCATTTTCGCGAGTGTCGTCGTTTTACCAACGCCAGTTGGACCGATTAATGCGATTGTTTGTACTTCTTTTTCAAAGACGTTTTCCGTATTAAAATGAGATTTCATATCTTCCAATATGTACCTGATAACTTCTTCTTCTGTAATCATCGTTGCATTTTCAAACTTTATTTTTAACTTTTCAGCATATGCATAAATGAAATATTGTTCTACATCGTTTTGTTCTAGCATCCGAATTACTTTTTGAATAATAAACGGTACAGATTCTTGATTTTCTTTCTTTGGAACTACTTCTTCTTTCTTTACCGGAACGACTTGTTTCACAACTTTTTTCTTTTTCGGTACTTCCGTTTCTTTCGTCTGTTTCACAACGACAATTCCTTTTTCAAACAGCTTTAATAGTTTTTCTTTTTTTCTTGCCCATTCTTCACTATTTCCTGTTTGCATTGCCGCGTATGACATAGAAGTCGTTACGTTTTCTAAATTGTGCAGTACTGATTGAATTCCATTCGCCTTCACAATTTGTTCTGAAGGATCATTCACAACATCCATTAACTGTTCATGAAATTGAGCTGTACCTTCATTCACTTCTTCCTGTTTTTCTTCTGGAAAAGCAACTAACATTTCATAATCCTTTTTCCAGAAAAACGGTATATTTCGTTTTACACTTTCATCGACAACGTAATAATAATCTGTACCATATTGGTCAAATAACTTTCGATACAATTCATTTTTCGAAGCTGCTTTTATTCGCATTAACGCTTCTTTCTTTTCTGTACTTTCCATTACTTCACCCCCTACTATTCAATATAGGCAATTTGATCCACAACAATTTCTGGTGCTAATTCGCTAATACAAAGTACTTGTGCTTCCACTTGATAACGTTCTAGCAGTCTTACGATCGCAAATCTAAAATCTTTTCTACGTGTTAATAACACTGGTTCTCTTCCCATTAAACGTGCTTGCTTAAAGACGCGCTGCACTTGCTCAACGACACGTGTTTCTAAATCTAAATCCCAGTTTAATAAGTAACCTTGATATGAATTATTCACAACATCCGCATCTAACTCAATTGAATCAGAGAAGAGCGCTGCATATATTTTTCCGTCCGGATTTTTCGCATTTTCACAAATAACTTTTGAAATACATTCACGAACAAATGATGTCACACCGTCAACGTGGTTTTGATAAATTTCTTTGCCGTCAATAATACCTTCAATAATTGTTGGTAAATCACGAATAGAAATACCTTCTTTTAGAAGTTGTTTAATAACATTTTGAACGAGTGATAAATCAATTTCTTTCTTCTTAATCTCTTCTAATAGAACGCCATTATCATTTTCAAGCGAGTTAATTAAGTCTTTTACATGTTGACGCTGAATTAATTCATGAAGATTACGTCTAACGACAACATCTAAATGTGTAATTAATATGCTAAGTGGCTCTAACACTTGATAGCCTTTCATTTGTGCATCTTGCACCATATGCTCTAAAATCCAATATCCATCTTCACCGAAAATTGGATCTTTAGCTGGCTCTGCATCTAAATCAGCCATTACGTTCGGTGTTTTCAGTGCTAATAAATAACCTGATTTTAAAACACCTTCAGCTGCCTTAGCACCTTTAATTCGAATAATGTAACGTCCGCGTGGTCTAAAGCTCGTATTATCTTTAAAGTTAATTCCAGGAACGTTAATACCAAGGTCAGTAATAATCGACTTCCGCATAAGAACAACTTTATCACGAGCTGTTTCCCCGTTAATTTTCTGCTTTACAAGTGCTGCTAAATCTAAACCGAGTTCTACAATAATCGGATATTTATCCGTAAATACTCCGAATGAATCTTCCACTTGTTGCAGTTGCTCATCTTCGCCTTGAATCATTTCTAATTCTTTTTGAAGCTCGTCTTCTTTTTCTTTCTTTATTCGATTTTTATTACGAATGCCTAAGAAGATAATCGTTCCACCAACGAGTGCGAATGGTAGAAACGGTAGCGGAGTAAAAATACCCATTGCGATAAATAAACCACCTAGTGCATATACAACGACTTCATGCGCTAATAACTCTTTAAAGATACCTTCTGTTACTGTATCCGGTGAGCCGTCAAATACACGCGTTACGATAATACCTGTTGAAATTGCAAGCATTAATGAACCGATTTGGTTTACGATTCCGTCACCGACAGTTAACTGTGTATAATGAAGAGCTGCATCTGCAAAGCTCATTCCTTGCTGCATCATGCCGACAATTAAACCGAAAATAATGTTTACGAATAAAATGACAATCCCGAAAATAACGTCCCCTTTAATGAACTTTCCGGCACCATCCATCGCCCCGTAAAACTCTGTTTCCATATTTAATTTTTTTCGTTTTGCCTGTGCATCTTTTTCTGAAATAATACGCTGGTTTAAATCAGCATCGATAGACATTTGTTTCCCCGGTAAAGAATCAAGTGTAAAACGAGCTGCTACTTCAGCTGTACGAGATGCACCGTTTGCAACGATAAACTGGAATATGATTAATACTGTAAAAATAACGATACCAATTAATAAGTTTCCGCCAATTACGAACTGGCCGAACTCTTCAATAACATGACCTGCATTTCCATCTGTCAAAATCGCTCGCGTCGTCGAAACGTTAATCGATACGCGGAAAATCCCGATTAATAACAACATCGTTGGAAATGACTTTAATTCATCCCACTCGTTAATACTTGTCGCTCGCATATAAATAAGCACTGACATACTTAGTAGAAAAACGATAATGATATCAAGTATAAATGGTGGAAGTGGAATTAAGAGCGCCACTACGAATGACGCTGCTAAAAAGATAGAAAAATAGGTTCTTGCAGACTCTATCTTAAACAAAGAGATCTCCTCCAAACGCGCTATTACACTTCAAGTTCGTTCGTCTGAATTAAATAGCGCATAACTTCAATTACAGCTACGTATAAATCTTCTGGAATCGTCTCATCTTCCTCGACCTGATAATATAAAGAACGAGCAAGCGGACGGTTTTCCACCATTGGTATTTCTTGTTCACGGGCAAGCGTTCGTATATATAATGCGAGCTCATCTTCCCCTTTTGCAACGACAATTGGTGCTGCATCAACGTGTTTATTGTAACGAAGTACAACCGAAATATGCGTCGGGTTGTTCACAATAAACGTTGCACCATCCATCTTCTTCGCGATTGTCCCTTGCAAGATGGCATGCATAAAGTTTTTTCGTTTCCCCTTTACTTGCGGGTCCCCTTCATTATCTTTATGCTCCCTTTTTACTTCTTCTTTTTTCATCTTAATATCTTGCTCGTACTCCCATCTTTGGTAAATGAAATCAATAATAGAAAGAACGATTAAAATAATTAAAATTGCTAAGAAAATAAATTTAATTTGCCTAATAATTTCAGTAAGTGACGCAGTCCAGTTAAATCCAATCATGCTCACGATTTTCTCTAAATTCTTTTTAAAAAGAACATAAGCGACGTAACCGATTAATCCCATATAAAATAGTGATTTCAAAATATCTACTAAACTTTTACGACTAAACAGTCTCGTAAAATAGTTTTTCGGATTAATACGTGACGCTTTCGGCTTAATAACTTTTGAAGAAAATAAAAAGCCGACTTGAATCATATAATTGAATAAATGAAAAGCGTATACGAGTATTAATATCGGAGCTGATACTTTTAGTAGTAGCATCCCCATTAAATAGAAATACTCGGTTGAATCTGTATTTTTTCCAATTTGATTAAACAGTACCGCTACGGAATTCGCAATCTCAAACCCTAGCCAATCTCCGAAGAAATAAACGACAACTGCTAATACAAGTATGGAAAATAAATTATTTAAATCTTTACTCCGGGCAATATTCCCTTCTTCACGCGATTTTTTACGCTTCTGCGGGGTGGCCTTTTCTGTTTTATTATCCTTTGCCATGCGCGTCCCCCTACTTCGTTAAGAAAAAGTTAAATAGTTTCGTATACTCTTCAAGTAATACATCCGTCATATTTTTAAACACATAACCGAGCATCGGTACACTCATCGCAATAAACAAAATCCCACATGTAATTTTAATTACGTATGCATTCATAAAAACGTTTAATTGCGGAGCATTTTTTGCAATTAAAATAAGAACAAAGTTAATGATGAATAAACTTCCCATAAGCGGCAGAGCAATTTCAACCGCTGATGTGATCGCAAATAATAACGTTGCGAGTAGACTATCTAAAAAACTAGTCGTCAACAATTTTGAAATCGCCTCTGTATATTGAAACGACTTTAAAATAGTGGCAACGAAATAGTTAATGCCGCCCAGTGAAATAAAAATAATAAGAAAAAATATATCAAAAATTGTTGATAGCAAAGTGGACTGTGACCCTGCATTTACATCAAACAAACTTGCTTGTGATAAACCAATATCAAAGTCTAAAATATGCCCTGCCATTTTCGGAATGTTCCACAGCATTTCTACAATTTTTGAAAGTGATAATCCAATTACAATTTGCGTTCCTGCATAAGCTGCAACGTCCCAAACTGTCTTGATGTGAGAGACATCCACTTGATCCGCCACTGTAATTGAAAGAGCGAGTCCAACTGTAACCTTCGCCATTGCTGGAATGGATCGGCCTGAGAAAAACGGTAAAAAATATAAAAATGAAGTAATGCGACAAAACGCAAAAAACGTTGCCGCCCATAATTCCATATTCATTTCAGTTCACCTATCTTAGTACGAACGCAATAGCGATGGGATTTTATCAAATAAATCTAAAATAAGCATCGTTAACTCTTGGAACATCCACGGACCTAAAATGATAATTACGAGCACAATACTCGCCATTTTCGGTAAAAACGTCAGCGTTTGCTCTTGAATTTGCATCATTGCCATAATAACCGCGATAATAATAACGACAATCAGACTTACAACGGCAATCGGCATTAAAATCATAACCCCTTTATAAAAAAAGGTTTGGAAAATATCTATAATTGGTGACGTATTCATTTATATGACTCCTATCACATAGCATCAAACGCTTCAGGCGACCGTCTTAAACATAATATCGACAATTTTTGTATATCCACCTAAATATACGAAAACGAGTATTTTAAACGGTAAACTTAAAATCATCGGCGGTACCATCATCATCCCGAGGTACATTAAAAGTGTACTAATAATCAAATCTATAAATACAAACGCTAAATAAATGAACATCCCTGTAAGTAACCCTTTTTGAATTTGCGTTAACGTAAAGGATGGTACGAGTGTAAATAAGGAAAGATCCTTTAAATCTTTCGGCAACTCTTCTCCGCGTACTTTCAGCATCATTTTCAAATCATGCTTATACGTATGCTTTGACATATATTCTTTCATAATAGGAGCTGTCGTTTCCGCAGCTTGACTTACTGTTATTTTCTCTTTCGTCATCGGATCCCACACATCGCTCTTCAGTTGCCCGAGTACAGGCTGCATCGTAAAGAGTGATAAAAATAATGCAAGTCCAACAAGCACTTGGTTTGGTGGTAAATTCATTACCCCAAGTCCTTGACGTGTAATCCCAAGAACGATCATAAAATAAGTAAAATGTGTAAATAATAGAACGATAGAAGAAGATAATGATAAAAGGGTAACGAGCGCAAATAGTTGTACACTTGAATTACTCGTAAACTCTTTTCCATTTTCGAAATTAATAAAACCGTTCGGGGCCGCATACGCTGGATTTACAAAAATAATTGAAAAAACGATAGAAAATACGAAAATAACGACTAATAATGATAACTGTTTCTTTATTCTCATGATGGATCCTCTACTTTTTTCGTTTCAGTCTTCACCGCGTCTTCTAGTGCTTGTTGAAACTGATTTCCTGTTCCGGTTAATTGCACAGACTGTACACCGTTATTACTAATAACAGTGAACACTTGCTTTCCGTCCACTTCAAATAAAAAGGCACTCGTTTGATGATTTAAATACACGCCGTCTTTTACTTGAATATGGCCATTTTCACCCTGCTTAAAAAACTGCTGTTTGCGCGTCTTTTTTGTCATATAATATGCACCGTAACCGAGCGCACCAAACAGTAAAACGACTTGAAATAAGGTCGTCATATACGACATATGACTCCTCCTTTACTCTTTATCTTGCATTTGACTTTGCGCTTTCATAAGCGCCGCTTGTTTCTTGTCAGCTTCAATTTCAGAAATGATAATACCGAATTTCTCGTCCATTACGATTGCTTCACCGATGCCGACTTTCATATTACTTAAATACACATCTACTTTATGTCCTAAGTTTTTCTCTACTTCCAGAACATCGCCAATTTTTAACTGCTTCACATCACCAAGCGTAATAGATGACTTTCCAAGCTTTACACCAAGTTCAATCGAAATATCTGAAACAGTATCAATATGTGCTTTACCTGCTTCATTTCGCTTTCCTGCAAAATCTTCTAATCCCATTAATGACACGGGAGATACTTCATGCTTCATATGGATCCTCCTACTCTACAAAACTTTTAAATAGGAGCGCCTTACGCGTTCCATCTTTTCCAATAAAACAATTAAATTTATGCTTTCCATCTACATAACCAAGTAATTCATCCGAAACTTTCGTATGAAGCGGAATAATATCGCCTTCTTCAATTTGTTCAATCTCACTCATTGTCATTTTCTGCTCACCAATTGCAACGTGAACAGGTTTGTACACTTGATTTACTTTCACTTCCACTTCAGACGTATACTTCCTACGTTTGTCCGAAGAATGTTCGACAATATTTTCAGACGTTAACTTATCCATAATTTCTTCAACAGATAAGAACGGAATCCCGATACGCACCGTCGTATTCCAAAAATCTGTTTTCATATTTACATTAAGTAATGAAATGATATCGCTCGCTGTCGTAATCTTTAATGCATTCGGATCTGTTTCCGTCGTTACAAATTTCGGTTCAATCGCAACAACACTTTCAAATGATTGCTCTAAATTTTTACAAAGAAGCAAGAATATATTATCAAGCGTTAAAAACTCAAACGCTGTTAACGGTCTGCGCATCGTAAAGTTACGCTTACTATCTCCGCCAAGCCAACATTCATGAATATAAATAACGAATGCTAAATCAATCTCAATAACAATTTCTCCAAGCTCTGGTAAACCGAGATCAATCACGCAATATAAATAATAATCTTTCGGCATTTTCTCCACATACTCACTCGTAAATGGAACTTGCTCAACTGTTGAAGGCTCTAGTTCAATTGGAATACGCATACGCGCTGATAACGTCTGTGACGTCTGTTTTCCAAACGTAGAAGCAATCGCTTGCAAACTACGTAAATGCTCAACACCGAACTTCTCTGGTCTATTAAAATCATACTCTTGAAATTTCTCTTGCTTTCCTGCTTCTTGTGCGAAAGCTGGCATTTCCTCGCCTTCATTTACCGCCTTCAGCAGGGCATCAATTTGCTCTTGGCTTAATTTTTCGCCACTCATGACAATCCCCTTCCCTACCTTTTCAATTCAACGATTTCAACGTACATCTTCCCATTCTTCGTCAAAATCTTTCCGGTTCCAATCTCTTCATTCTCAAGCATAAGACGCACCGTATTTTTCGTTGAATTTTCAAGACGATACAATGTACCTTTCGTAATATGAAGCAGATCTTCAATTTTCTTTTTCGTATTTCCGATTTCAAAATAAATTGTTAACGGAATATCATCTTGTAATTTCAAATCTAGCCAACTCCCATATCATGTTCACGAAAATTTCATGTTCTCTCTATATGAAACTTCTTATTTTGAAACGTCGATATTTAATATTTTTTTAATATATCCTTGCGTTTCTTTAAATGGCGGTACGCCTCCGTACTTTCTCACATTGCCAGGACCAGCATTATAAGAAGCAAGTGCCAATACTAAGTCGCCGTTATTTTTCTTTAAATAACCGCTTAACTCTTTCACGCCACCTTCAATACTTTCAGCTGGTGAAAAGGGATTCTTCACACCCATCTCCTTCACATTCGCTGGCATAAGCTGCATAAGACCCATCGCACCGGCATGTGACACCGTTTTCGGATTAAAATTAGACTCTACTTCAATCATTTTTTGAATTAACGTTTTTGGAATTCCATATGTACGACTTACACGATCAATAATATCCTCATACTTCCCTTCATTGGAAGAACGTATTTTTTGAATATTATACTTCTTCGTTAATTCCCACGTATCAGCAGCCTCATTTTTCGTTTCTGGGAAACGTCGTTCAAACTCTTTTTGCGCAACTTGCACTTCATCTGCTTTCTTCGTTTCAGCCTTTTCTTCAGGCTTACTCGCTTCCTCTACTTTATTAATAGTTTCTACGGGTTTATTAACAACCGCTTCTATTTTCGTAGATTGTACCGGCTGACTCATATCTTCTACTTTTGCCGGCTGCGTAGTTTCTTTCGTCTCCTTCGCAGGCTCACTCTGCAACTTCTCTTGAAAACGACTACTAACAAATGCTTGTGGACTACTTAGCTTTTGCTGAATTTGTCCTTTCTTATATGCAAGCACTTCTTTTACTATATTTCCAACTATCATAATATCACCTTTTCGGTAAACAAAGATAATCTAATATTAGAGTTTTTTTTTAAAGTTTGCAATAATCCTTTTAATAATTATGTAATAAAAAAATGAATATATTGTTAAACTGTTATTTTTTTATATTTATTAATTCGAATTTTTAGTTGACACCCGTTGTAGCAAGGATTACAATAAATCTCGAAATTGATTTTTTCGCATATTACCGTTTTTCAATTTGCAGAAAAGTCAATATAAAAAAATGGGGGTTTCTTAACATGAGAATTAATACAAACATTAACAGCATGCGTACTCAAGAGTACATGCGCCAAAACCAAGCTAAAATGAGCAACGCTATGGACCGTTTATCAAGCGGTAAACGTATCAACAACGCTTCTGACGATGCAGCAGGTCTTGCAATCGCAACTCGTATGCGTGCACGTGAAAGCGGATTAGGTGTTGCAGCTAACAACACACAAGACGGTATGTCTTTAATCCGTACAGCTGACTCAGCTTTAAACTCTGTATCTAACATCTTACTTCGTATGCGTGACATCGCTAACCAATCTGCGAACGGTACGAACACTGGCGATAACCAAAAAGCATTAGATAAAGAATTTTCTGCATTAAAAGAACAAATCGATTACATTTCTAAAAACACAGAGTTTAACGATAAGAAATTATTAAATGGTGATAACAAATCTATTGCTATTCAAACTCTAGATAACGCTGATACAGCTAAACAAATCAATATCAATCTAGCTGATTCATCTACTAAAGCTTTAAATATTGATACATTATCAATTGCAGGAACTACTGATAAAACAATCACTATTACAGCAAAAGACCTTACTGACAATAAAGCAACCCTTGATGCTTTAAAAACAGCTAAAGCTGACTTAGCTAAATTAGATGATAAATCTGATCAAGCTACTATTGACAAAGCGGTTGATGCGTTTAAAACAGCATTTAATAACGTTGATAAAAACTTACTGTCTGACAAGGCAATCGAAGGTATTACAGACAAAATGACTGCTTTTGATGGTACACATACAGCGGCTGCGGCAATCGGAACTGCTTATACTGAACCTACTGCAGGTGATATTACAAAATCTGCACCAAACGCTTCTGGCGCAATCAAATCAATTGATGCTGCATTAGAAACAATCGCTTCTAACCGTGCAACTCTAGGTGCTACATTAAACCGTCTTGACTTTAACGTAAATAACCTAAAGAGCCAATCTTCTTCTATGGCTTCAGCTGCTTCTCAAATCGAAGACGCTGACATGGCGAAAGAAATGTCTGAAATGACTAAGTTCAAAATCTTGAACGAAGCTGGTATCAGCATGCTTTCTCAAGCAAACCAAACTCCACAAATGGTTTCTAAATTATTACAATAAGCCATTTGAGTTAGTTTCCTGAATAAACCTCTCTGCTTGCGGAGAGGTTTATTTTTTTCTATATAGATGAATTATTTGTAAGATCTTTCTTTTTTAGGTAGGAGAGAGCATCCGCGTGGCGTAGAAGCGGTCAGTGCCTATCTCTATCCCTTCTCATGTTAAAACACAACTAGAAGATAAGCATAAAGTTCCTTTTTCTTTTTATAGCTGTTTATTGGCTTTAAGACCATATATGAATCAATAAGGAGTGTCTATTATGCGTATTGGTACGAATTTTTTGAGTATGAACGCTAGGCAATCGCTATACGAGAATGAAAAACGTATGAATGTTGCGATGGAACATTTGGCTACTGGTAAGAAGTTAAACCATGCTTCTGATAATCCAGCTAATATTGCGATTGTGACTCGTATGCATGCAAGAGCGAATGGTATGCGCGTGGCGATTCGTAATAATGAGGATGCAATATCGATGCTTCGCACAGCCGAAGCTGCACTTCAAACTGTGATGAATATTTTGCAGCGCATGCGTGATTTAGCTGTTCAATCTGCAAATGGTACAAATTCAAATAAAAACCGTGATTCACTGAATAAAGAGTTTCAATCTTTAACAGAACAAATTAGCTATATTGGCGAGACGACTGAGTTTAATGATTTATCCGTATTTGACGGTCAAAACCGCCCTGTTACATTAGACGATATCGGTCATACGGTACATATATCAAAGTCTATTCCACCACCTTCCCCTACACAACACGACATCAAGATTTCAACAGAACAAGAAGCAAGAGCGGCAATTCTTAAAATTGAAGAGGCTTTGCAAAGTGTGTCACTTCATCGTGCTGATCTTGGAGCTATGATAAATCGTTTACATTTCAATATTGAAAATTTAAATAGTCAAAGTATGGCGTTAACAGATGCTGCATCTCGAATTGAAGATGCAGACATGGCGCAAGAAATGAGTGATTTTTTAAAGTTCAAATTATTGACTGAAGTTGCCCTTAGTATGGTTTCACAAGCGAATCAAATTCCGCAAATGGTTTCTAAGTTACTACAATCGTAAAAATTCATCTTCCATCTTTGGAACGATTCCATACAAAACAAAAGGGAAATACATATAAACTATGTATCTCCCTTTTATTTTGTACCCAAATTTTATTACTGTGTTACCGTCATAACTTGTCCACTACGGTCAACCATAATTTTCATTTTACCGTCTTGTGCATTATATAGACCTAGTTTATGTAATTCCATTTTACAATCTTGTACGAAAGTTGGTAATTTACGTATTTGATCAATATCAGAACTTGTAATGAAATGGATTAAAAGCTGCGTCATACCTTTAATATCTTGTACAAGCTCTTCTTTCTCTCGTTTTAGCCTTTCATTTTCTAGTTGTAACGACTGCAATTCACCTTCTAGACTACGTGTATTCTTTGCTTCTCTAGAACGCCCTGCTGCCATGCTAGAAAGCTTATAAATACCTTCCATAAACTGATGTAGTTCGTCTTCTTTCCTTTCACTACATTGATTAATTGTTTCAAAGTTATCAACGATACCAGATATAACTGTTACAAGATTTTTTTCATCCTCTTTATGCTGGATTTCTTCTTTTAATTCGT
>NZ_JAKUFY010000020.1:0-64266 GCF_022663675.1 Bacillus cereus group sp. BfR-BA-01355 | reverse complement strand
ATACGCCTAGGTTGGAACAAGGGTGGAACCACGAAAACACATTCGTCCCTTTCCTAGGGATGAGTGTGTTTTTTATTACTTTGAAGGGAGGTGCGGTAACATGAAACTATTTATACGTATGGAAATAACCACCACCTGCATAATTAAAAAGCAGAGCAAGGTGATTGATAGAGATAAATAATAAAATTGTAGGAGGAGATTAGAAGATGAATAACGTTATAAATGTTGGGGTATTAGGTTTAGGTACGGTCGGAAGTGGTGTTGTTCATATTTTGAAAGAACATTATAAAAAAATCGCTCTTGATACAGGATACGAAGTGAAAGTGAAAACAGTCGTTGTACGTGATTTAGAAAAAGAACGCGATGTTTGTATTGATGGAATTGCAGTAACAAGCCATGTAGATGAAGTTCTAAATGATTCAAATATTGATATTGTAGTAGAGGTAATGGGTGGAATTGAAGAAGCAAAACAGCATATTGTTAAGGCTTTACGAAATAAGAAACATGTCGTAACAGCAAATAAAGATTTAATGGCTGTATACGGTGCAGAGCTTCTCAAATTAGCGAACGAAAATGATTGTGATCTATGTTATGAAGCAAGTGTAGCGGGTGGTATTCCAGTGTTAAGAGGACTAACTGACGGGCTAGCATCAGATCAAATTGAAAAAATAATGGGAATTGTAAATGGTACAACAAATTATATGTTAACAAAAATGAGTCAAAATGGGTGGTCTTATGAAGAGGCTTTACAGGAAGCGCAAAAATTAGGTTTTGCAGAATCGGATCCGACAGCAGATGTAGATGGACTAGATGCGGCGAGAAAGGTAGCAATTCTTGCAAACTTAGGTTTTTCGATGAATGTTTCATTAGATGATGTGCAAGTAAGAGGGATTCGAAAGGTCGAAAAAGAAGATTTACAAATGGCTGAAAAGTTAGGATTTACTATGAAGTTAATTGGTAAGGCAGAAAAACAAGGACCAGCCATTCATTTAAGTGTAGAACCGACGCTTTTACCGAGACGGCATCCATTATCGAATGTAAATAATGAATTTAATGCAGTATATGTTCATGGTCAAGCGGTAGGAGAAGTAATGTTTTACGGACCTGGAGCTGGAAAGTTGCCAACTGGTTCTGCCGTAGTAAGTGATATTATTTCCATTGTTAAAAATATGAATCAAGTTCCGAAAAATAAAAGTGCATTAAAAGAACCAGTTCCTTATGAATTACAAGGTGATGAAGAAGTAGTTTCGAAATATTTCTTGCGTATTTCATTACGAGATGAGCCTGGGATGTTACAAAAAATAACAGAATGTTTCGTTAATTACTCTGTAAGTTTAAAAGAAGTTATTCAATTACCTTTAAACCGTGAACTGGCAGAAGTTGTTGTTGTGACACATCGAACTTCCAAGTATCAATTCGAACGAGTTTTAGGAGCGATAGAAGCTGTCGCAAGTGAAATAAACAGTTACTACATTATTGAGGAGGAAAAACAATATGTATAAAGGACTATTAAAACAGTATGCTTCTTATTTACCGGTGAATGAAAAAACACCTGATGTGAGCTTAATGGAAGGAAACACACCTCTTATTCCGTTATTAAATATATCAAAGCAATTAGGGGTTCAGCTATATGGTAAGTACGAAGGAGCGAATCCGACAGGTTCTTTTAAAGATCGTGGTATGGTGATGGCAGTTGCTAAGGCGAAAGAAGAAGGTTCAGAAGCAATCATTTGTGCATCAACAGGTAATACATCAGCATCAGCTGCAGCATATGCGGCACGTCTTGGGATGAAATGTATAATCGTCATCCCTGAAGGAAAGATTGCGCATGGAAAATTAGCGCAAGCGGTCGCTTATGGAGCTGAAATTATTTCAATAGAAGGGAATTTCGATGATGCACTTAAGGCTGTAAGAAATATTGCTGCAGAAGAGCCGATTACATTAGTAAATTCAGTGAACCCTTATCGAATTGAAGGGCAAAAAACGGCAGCATTTGAAATTTGTGACCAATTGCAAAATGCACCAGATGTTCTAGCTATCCCTGTTGGGAATGCAGGGAATATTACAGCATATTGGAAAGGCTTCTGTGAATATGAGAAAGAAAAAGGTTATAAGAAGCCAAGAATTCATGGCTTTGAAGCTGAAGGAGCAGCTGCAATTGTAAAAGGGCATATAATTGAAGAGCCTGAAACAATTGCAACAGCGATTCGCATTGGTAACCCAGCAAGTTGGTCGTATGCAGTAGAGGCTGCCGAGCAGTCTTGTGGTGAAATAGATATGGTATCAGATGAAGAAATTTTATATGCGTATAGGTTATTAGCAAAAACTGAAGGAGTTTTCGCTGAACCAGGATCAAATGCTTCATTAGCCGGCGTAATTAAGCATGTTCAATCTGGAAAAATCAAAGAGGGAGAAACAGTTGTTGCGGTATTAACTGGAAATGGTTTGAAGGATCCGGATATTGCTATTTCTTCAAATCAACTAGACATCGCAAGTGTGTCAAATGATATAGAACAAATTAAAAATCATATTAAAGGGGTGATTATGTCGTGATACCATTAAGCGTTCGTGTCCCTGCTAGTACGGCGAATGTTGGTCCTGGATTTGATTCAGTTGGAATAGCTTTGTCATTGTATTTAGATGTGGTGGTTAAAGAAAAAGCTGATAAGTGGCAAGTAATCCATTCCTTTGAAGAATCAATTCCGACAGACGATAAAAATTTAATCGTTAGCACGGTATGTAAAGTATGTCCTTCTATATCACCCCATATAATAGAAGTTACTAGCAATATCCCATTAACGAGAGGGCTAGGAAGTAGTGCATCAGCGATTGTAGCTGGGATAGAGCTTGCGAATCAACTAGGTGATTTGAACTTAACTGCTGATCAAAAAGTTCAAATTGCTACAAATTTTGAAGGACATCCTGATAATGTTGCTGCTTCTATATTAGGTGGAACTGTAATCGGAGCACTTGATGGAAAGGATATTTCCGTCGTAAGAATTGAGAGCAAGGAATTAGGGGTAATTTCTCTTATTCCGAATGAAGAATTAAATACAGATGAAAGTCGATCTGTATTACCAAAGATGTTTCCGTTTCATGAGGCAGTTAAAGCTAGTGCGATAAGTAACGTATTAGTAGCTGCATTATGTCAAAAGCGGTGGGAAGTTGTAGGTGAAATGATGGAGAGAGACCATTTTCACGAGCCATATCGTTTAGAACTCGTACCGTTATTACCATCTATTCGTAAATGCGCAAAAGAATTTGGTGCGTACGGCACAGCACTTAGCGGTGCGGGACCATCTATTTTTATATTAACGCCATATGAGAAACGTCAAGAAATCGCTGAGCAATTAGCGAGAGTATTTACAGATATGAAAGTATGTGAGCTTGAAATCGACCATAAAGGTATTATTGTAAATAAGGAAGAGCATATTGGATTATAAAGAAAGCTGGCATGGCTAGCTTTCTTTACGTTGCAAACCTATTTTAAATTGGGTTTTTTCGGAAAAAATATAAAACAAATGTTGATTTTGAATAATGTAAGTAAAGAGTGCATTCATTTTGGAGGTGATTAAATGAATAAAGAGTCACCAGAAGAAAAAAGAGAGCGTATGAGACAAAGTGAATTAAAAAGTAATCCTACGGGTTCTTTACATGACGGACTCAATAGAGCGGAAACAGGTAGTCCAGTTGATATAGCAGGTGGTATGAATTGGAAAGGTACAGGGATAATCATTTTAGTACTACTTTTAGGATACATTGTATACACTTATTTTTTCAGTTAAAGAATGCTTGTTAAAATTTTGATTTGTTTAGTTTCATAATTGTTGAGAAAAAATGCAGTTACTGTATTACATATCTTCTAAGCGAATTATAGTTGTTCATATCAACTTTTAATACTCCAAATAGAGCTAGCAAAATGCTAGCTCTATTATTTTTTGCCACATTTCTGTAACAAACCACCTGTATATTCATTGGTGGAGGTGCAGAGGATGAAAAAAATGATAGCGATATGTCTTCTAACAACTATGCCATTTTCGACTTTAGTCGGTTGTGACGTAAAAGGTAGTAATGCTGTACAAGAGTCTAAAATAAAGAAAGCGACGTATAAAGATTTTACTTATGATGTAAATCCAGAAACATTCACAGTAACTGTAGAACATGAGGGTGTAAAGGAACAGGCATCACAACCCCTACCGAAAATGAAGGTATCGAATGTAAAAAAAGAAAAGGATCGTACATCGTGGGAATATCCAGATCAAAAAGTAAAAATAAAATTAGAAAAGAAAAAAGACCACTTAAACATTGAAGTGGAATCGACTGGTGCAGAAAGTTTTACATGGCCGAAAGTAGAAGCTGAAAATTATACACTTCCGTTATGGGAGGGTAAGCAAATTCCGAGCAATGATGAGAATTGGAAGAAGTTTTTAAAGGATGATGCATATTCATTTGCTGAATCATTTTCTATGAAGTTTTTCGCATTAAATGGTTCGAAATATTCAATTGTATATATTGCAAACAATATGTTTAATAATGAATTGAAATTTCATTCGGATCCGAAAATAGGATTTGATTTTACACATGAATTTCCGAGCATAAATAAAAATAAAACATATGGATTTCAATTATATGTGACAAATAATGATGCGGTAAGCATTGCTAAACTGTATAAGGATGATATTGTTCGAAAAGGTGAATTTAAAACATTACAAGAAAAGGCTAGAAAAAATAAAGAAATCGAAAAGTTATATGGAGCGGCGCATTTTTATTTTTGGAATCAAAATGGTTTATCAGAAAGTAATATAAATTGGCCAAAACTAAGAGAGCAAATAAATAGCCCGCTGTTTAGCCATATAAAAGAACTTATTCAAAAGAATAGTTCAGAGCCTGGGGAACTGAATGTATTAGATCAAGTAAGTAAACAAGATTTCATTGATAAGTATCAAAAAAATGTTATTTTACGTTATATAAACGAAGTATTATCTATGAAGGAATTTTATAAAGAGGATATTTTTCAAAACGTTAATCAGGAAGCTAGTGTGCTATTAAAGAAAGGTGTAGGTCACTTAACGAATACAGAATTGTATAGCTTAAATAAGCATTCATTAAAGTCGCTACTTGGTGATGCGGTTGAAGAGGTAAGTAAATGGGGTAATGCAGATGGAACGGATATACTAAAGGAAATGAAAGAGGCAGGAATAGAAAAAGCGTGGATTGGTCTGCCGAACTGGGAACAAGGATTTATGCAACCTAATTTCGTGACAAAAGCTAAGGAAATGGGGTATTTAGTTGGTCCGTATGATTCATATCATTCCATTCACGAAAAAAGTGATAAAAATTGGAACACAGCATCCTTTAATGACCCATCATTATACGAAGAGGCTACTGTAACGAAGAAAAACGGAGAAAAGGTGCAAGGCTTTTTAGGCAGAGGTCGCAAGTTAAACCCGACTTTATCGCTGCCTAGTGTAAAGGAACGCGTGAATGATATATTACAAAATGGTCCTAAATATAATTCATGGTTTATTGATTGTGATGCGACAGGTGAAATTTACGATGACTATTCAGCGAAACATATAACGACACAAGAGCAAGATTTAAAAGCACGTTTAAAACGAATGGACTACATTGCACAAGAAAAGGGTATGGTCGTTGGTTCTGAAGGTGGAAATGATTTTGCTAGTAGTACGATTGCATTTGCACACGGAATTGAAACACCTGTTATTAAATGGGACGATGAAGATATGCGGAAAAATAAAACAAGTCCGTATTATGTCGGTGGATATTGGTCACCAAATCAAAATGTTCCCGAAAAATATGCAAAACAAGTACCATTGAAAGAAGAATATAAACAAGTGTATTTAAACCCAGTATATTCGGTACCATTATATAAATTAGTATACAATGATTCCGTTATTACAACGCACCATTGGGAATGGGGAAGTTTAAAGGTAAAAGATGAAGTTGGAAATCGAATGCTGTCTGAATTATTGTATAATGTTCCTCCGTTGTACCATTTAGATGAAGTAGAGTGGAATAAGCATAAAAAAGAAATTACAGAGCATCTAAAAGTTTGGAATGAAGTTCATGAAAAAGCAGTAAAAGAAGAGATGACGAATTTTGCATATTTGTCAGAAGATAAGCTAGTACAATCTGTTTCTTATGGAAAAGATATTAAAATCATTGTGAACTTCTCAAATGAAGACATGGAAGTAGAAAAAACGAAAATAAAAGCAAAGTCGGCTTTTATTGATAATCAGGGGAAGAAAAGCATGTATACGCCGTTTGAGAAATAATAACGTGAAATATACTGTATTCATAGAGATTTTATAATTAGCTGGACTCTTTATTCATATCATTTATCTGGAAAAAGATATCCTGATTTAAAATGAAAGAGTTAATGAATTTGTAAATTCACATGTTGCGAAGTGCTAAATTTTTGAAATTGGTAAATAGTGACTTGCCAAAAATAAGTACGAGAGTATAATGTGAAATGGAATACGTATTGGGTTTAAGTAGTAACCTTACAAAATTGTAAGGTTAGTGAAAGGAAATTCAATATGAAGATAAATAGACTTACATTATACTTGGTAAAGAGAAAGAGAGGCGAATGGGTATGAGCTCTGAATTAGAACAAAATACGAGAAGTAATAAAAAGCGTTCTAAAAGAAAGTCAATAAAATGGTTCATATTAATTCCATTTTTCCTACTTATTTTTGGAGGAGTAGGATATGGTTCGTTTATATATAATAAAGCAAAAGCAGTTGTAAATGATGCATATGCAAAAATTGAAAAGTCATCAAAGCGTGATAAAGAAGTTGAACCTTTAAAGGATAATATTTCAATATTAATCATGGGTGTAGATGGAAGTGAAATGAGAAAAAGCCAATATGGCGAAGCAGTTCGAACAGATGCACTTTTATTAGCAACAATTAATAAAGATGATAAGTCTGTTAAGCTAGTAAGTATTCCACGTGATTCACGTGTTTATATTCCAACTAGAAAAAAATTAGATAAAATTACTCATGCTCACGTATTTGGTGGCGTAGAAAGCACACGCGATACAGTGGAAAGATTTTTAAATGTCCCTGTTGATTATTATGTGAAGTTTAACTTTGAATCATTCGTACAAATTGTCGATTCAATTGGTGGTATTGATATTGATGTACCAGTTACTTTCACTGAACAAGATAGTAAAGACCAAGCTGGTATGATCCATTTAGAAAAAGGTTACCAACATTTAAATGGAGAACAAGCACTTGCACTTGCAAGAACGCGTAAAATTGATAGTGACGCAATGCGTGGACAGAGACAGCAACTTGTAATAGAAGCAATTGCCAAAAAAGCGATGTCTGTTCAATCAATTAGCAAAATGGGCTCTTTACTAGATGCGGTTGATAAAAACATGAAAACGAACTTAACATTTGACGATATGCTTGCCATTACAAAAAATATGGCAGGAACTAATTTGGAAATGGAAAAAATGCAAATAGAAGGTACAGATAAACGTATCGGTGGTATTTATTATTACATTCCAAATGAAAAAAATATAAAAGATATTTCAAAAAAATTAAATGATCATTTAGGTGTAACGCCAAAATCAGTTCGAAACGAATAATAAAAAAAGATTGGCTTTTGCCAATCTTTTTTTTGAAGTGGATTAGCAACTTTTTAATAACGTTTTTTTGTTCTAGAAAAATTATACTAAAATCATTTTAATTTATATAAACAAAAGGTGTAATTATACGATATACTAGAGGGGACTATTTGGAAATTAGCTCCTAAAGTTGAAGGAAAGGAAATTCAATTTATCACTATTTATAGAACAATTGAATTGGTGGAAATTGAAACAGGTTAAAGAAAGACTGTTCAAAATGCAATTACATATTCATACACATTGAAGCGATTAAGGTGAAAGATGAAGAGATAGTAATTGCGAAAGATCATTTATCATATATTGACCAGCTATTTTGCCAGATTAATAATTATGTAATAGGTGAAAGTATGGTTTAGCTATCGTCAAAAAATGGTGGATCTTCATGGAGATACGTTGAGTCTTATAAGCACATGGAACAATACTTTTGATAAAACTCCCAGTATAATACAAAAAAATCTGTTTACATGGTGAAATAAAAATAAATAGATGTATAATTATATTGGGCGATTTATATATAAGATTAATAGGGAGAGGAATTCGATAGAATGGAAAAAGCTTTAAAAATTAAACAAATAGTAGTCGTTTTAATAGCGATTGCCGCAGTAGCTATTGGGTATTACATGTTCCAATCAATTACTTCACCAGCAAAAGCTGTTGCGAAACAAGAAAATGTAGTGCAGCTTGCAAGTGAACAGCCGAAAGTTGAAATGAATAAAACGGCACCAAGTCGTTTTAATGGAAAAGAAAGAAAAGTTGCTTATCTTACATTTGACGATGGGCCAGGGAAATATACGGCTGAATTATTAAATACGCTAAAACAACATGATGCGAAGGCGACGTTCTTTTTAATTGGAGCGAATGTAAAAGAATTTCCTGATTTAGTGAAACGTGAAAATGCTGAGGGTCATTATGTAGGCATGCATAGTATGACACATAATTTCGCAAAGTTATATAAAAATGGCGAGTATGTAAATGAAATGAAAGAAGATCAAGGTTTAATCGCTAATATTATTGGGAAATCACCTAAATTAACACGTCCTCCATATGGTTCGATGCCTGGATTGAATGAAGGTCTTCGAAATAAAGTGGTAGAAGGCGGATTTAAAGTATGGGATTGGACAATTGATTCATTAGATTGGAAATACAATAAAATGCCAGTTGATGCAGCTGCAGCACAAATTGCTCAAAATGTCTTAACAAACGCAACAAAACCACAAGAAGTAATTTTAATGCATGATATTCACCCGCAATCAGTTGCTGCTGTGCCAGCAATTTTAAAGGGGCTAAAAGAAAAGGGTTATGAGTTTGAAGCTTATCATGAAGAGAGTCACTTTCCAGTGAACTTCTGGCATGATAACCGTATGTAATGGAGGAATGAACGTTGAAGTATGGAAAAGTAGCAGTAGTTGGAGCATTATCAGTAGGGCTTTTAACAGGTTGTTTCGGTGAAAAGCCAGAAGAAAATCTATATACAGCTTTTGAAACAGCAGCAACACAAGAAAAATCTTTAGTGGATGAAGCAAAAAAATTAGAGCAGTTAGAGAAACAAGGGCAAGAATTATATGCTCAAATTTTGCAAGAAGGTAAAGATCATAATGAAGCAGTTGTGAAGAAAATAGAGCAAGCTACTGCAAATGTAGATGACCGTGAAAAAGTATTGAAAAGTGAAAAAGAAATGCTAGAAAAAGCACAGAAGGAAACGAAATCTGTTCAAAGTAATATAGAGAAAATTGAAGATAAGAAGTTACAAAAACAAGCAAAAGCAGTAGAAGAGTCGTATAAAAATCGTTATGATGCATTCAAAAAGATGAATGAAAATTACACGAAAGTGTTAGCGACTGAAAAAGAACTGTATGAAAAATTAAAAGTAAAAGAAACGAAATTAAAAGAAATCGGTGAAAAAGTTAAAACTGTTAATGAATTAAATGTGGAAGCACAAAAATCGAAAGAGCAGTTTAACAAATTTACAAAAGAGTATAATGACAGTAAATTAGCATTCTACAAAGATGCAGAGATTAAGATTAAAGGTCAGAAATAAAGAAGAATCTTAAGCATAATAAAAAGCCGGAGAAACATCGTTACAAATGTTTTTTCGGTTTTTTATGTTGAATGAATAGAAAAGACTGGAATTGATATCATAAAAGAGTTATAGTGAATTATTCCAAGGGAAATATTGTAAAGTAAGGAGAATGGAAATATGTCATATGAATTTTTACTCAAATTAGGTTTAGCACTCTTTTTAGGATTATTCATCGGGATAGATAGGCAGCTAAAGAATAAACCGCTTGGTGTGAAAACAAGTATGGTTATTTCTGTAGCAAGTTGTTTAATTACGATGGTTTCAATTGAAGCCGTACATGTATATTCTGTTCCAGGGCATACAAATATGGATCCAATGCGTCTAGCTGCTCAAATTGTGAGTGGGATTGGTTTTCTTGGGGCAGGTGTTATTTTACGAAGAAGTAATGATGTTATTTCTGGATTAACGACAGCTTCTATGGTGTGGGCTGCTTCAGCTTTAGGTATAGCAATTGGGGCAGGCTTTTATTTACAAGCGACGGTTGCTATGATTTTAATTATTTTAGCAATTAACGTACTTCCACAACTTGTGAAAATTGCAGGTCCGTATTCATTACGACAAAAGGATTTATCTATAAAAATTACTGTAAAAGAGCATCATGAGTTAGATGGTATATTTAAGCAAATTAAAAATTTAGGTATGCATGTGAAACGAGTGAAAATTAAAGATATAGATAGTGGAGCATTTCAGCAATTGGAAATGGTTATTTTAGCTCCAGAAGATTTATATACAACAGAGTTATATAGCTCCCTGAAAGAGATTGATCGTGTTGTTTCAGTGGAAGTGGAAAGTAGATAATTATGATAAAAAAGAGTGAAGTGCATTCGCTCTTTTTTTATTTGGATTTTTAAGGAAATAAATTGATATAATGATGAATAACAAGGGGGAGAAATGATGGAAATACATATTAGAAGAGCTATAAAAGATGATATACGAGGTATAGCAAAGGTGCATGTTGATAGCTGGAAAACAACGTATAAAGGTATATTTGCTGACGAATTTTTAGAAAATATAACATATGAGCAACGAGAAAAACAATGGGAAAACATTTTTCAACAAGAAGATACATGCCAATATAGATTTGTAGCAGAGACGTTAAATGGAACGATAGTCGGATTTATTGATGGGGGAGTTGAAAGAAGCGGTGCATATAATTGTGATGGGGAATTATATGCAATCTATCTTTTACAACAGTATCAAGGATTGAAAATAGGCCAAAAGTTATTTCAAGCGTTACTATCAGAATGTGTAAAGAATGATATGCAATCTCTTTTAGTTTGGGTTGTTACGAATAATCCTTCTAAAAAGTTTTATGAAAAATTCAACCCTGAAAAAATTGATACGAAATTTTTAGAGAGAGTAAAGGTAGAAGAAACAGCGTATTGTTGGAGAGATTTGAATTTGTTACAAAAACAAACAGCTATATAGATTGATGCAAATAATAATATTATGTAAACGTATCGTAGAGAAAGGTATACCTCATTTGGTGTACCTTTTTATTAATCCATCAAAAAATGGATTAAAAATAGTAGGTAATTAGTTTGAAAACAAGAATTTTTCTAGTGTACTTTTAACTAGATTAAAGAAAAGAAAGAAAAAAAGAAAAATTTTATTTGATAAAAAAATTCTGAAATATACTCTTGAATTGAATATCATTATCAATTAGAATCATAATTGATAACGACATTCAATTATCGTTTATTATATAAAATTTCGATAGCTTTAATATAAAGAGGAGGACCAACATGCAGCATGCGAAACAAATCGCAGAACATGCAACATTACAAAGCTTTTTAAACTGTTATTTAAGAGAAACAGGGAGTGGAGAATGGATTACAGAGGATGAAAGAATGAAGAGTATCTTCAGTAATACGTTGAATAGAGATACAGTCCCCACATATTTATGTTGTCGGCTATCGGCACAGAACGTTACTTTGTATGGAGAAGTTATATATAAATCATCAACAGATCGCCATTTGTTTGGAGAAAAATTTTATTATCAAATTGGAGATAGTAATTCTGTTATTAAAGCAGATTACGTTACAGTTATTACATTTTTAATAAAAGAGATGTCTATCAACTACGGAGAAGGAACGAATCCTGCGGAACTTATGCTTCGAGTCATTCGTAGTTGTCAAAATATTGAGGGATTTATAAAAGAGAGAATAGAAGATACATCCGCATTATACGGTTTCCATACAACTTTTATAGAAGCGGAGCAGTCTTTATTATTTGGGCATTTAACTCATCCTACACCAAAGAGTAGACAGGGGATATTGGATTGGAAAAGTGAAATGTATTCTCCAGAATTAAAAGGAGAATGTCAGCTTCATTATTTTCGGGCACATAAAAGTATAGTAAATGAAAAATCATTATTATCAGCTTCTACAACAACGATTATAAAAGAAGAATTAAGTAATGATGAGATGGTTAGTAAGGAATTTATAGCGAAGTACTGTAAGGAAGATCAATATGCATTAATTCCAATTCATCCGCTTCAGGCAGAATGGCTCTTGCATCAAGCTTACGTACAGGATTGGATAGTTCAAGAATTGCTTGAGTATATTGGACCTGTAGGTAAGTATTTTATGGCAACATCATCACTAAGGACGCTGTATCATCCCGATTCGAAGTATATGCTTAAGTTTTCATTTCCGGTGAAAGTAACGAATTCAATGCGTATTAATAAACTGAAAGAACTTGAGAGTGGTCTTGAAGGGAAGGAAATGTTAAATACGGCTATTGGTGAAGTACGAGAAAGATTTCCAGGCTTTGATTTTATTTGTGATCCAGCCTATATTACATTAAATTATGGAACACAAGAATCTGGATTTGAAGTGATTATTCGCGAGAACCCTTTTTATAGTGAACATGCAAACGACGCAACATTAATTGCTGGGCTAGTTCAAGATGCTATACCTGGGGAGCGTACGCGGTTATCGAATATTATTCATCGCCTAGCAGATTTAGAAAGTAAAAGCTGTGAAGAAGTAAGCTTAGAGTGGTTTAGAAGATATATGAATATTTCTTTAAAGCCAATGGTATGGATGTATTTACAGTATGGTGTTGCATTAGAAGCTCATCAGCAAAATAGCGTTGTTCAGCTAAAAGATGGTTATCCGGTCAAATATTATTTCCGTGATAATCAAGGATTTTATTTCTGTAATTCAATGAAAGAGATGCTTAATAATGAATTAGCTGGTATTGGAGAACGTACTGGAAATTTATATGACGACTATATTGTGGATGAGAGATTTCGTTACTACTTAATTTTCAATCATATGTTTGGCCTCATTAATGGTTTTGGCACAGCAGGATTAATTAAGGAGGAAATTCTTCTCTCGGAATTAAGGTCTGTACTTGAATCATTCCTTCCGTATAACCGGGAACCTTCAACATTTTTAAGAGAATTATTGGACGAAGATAAGTTAGCGTGTAAAGCAAATTTACTAACGAGATTTTTCGATGTCGATGAGTTAAGTAATCCATTAGAGCAAGCAATTTATGTGCAAGTACATAATCCGCTCGTTAGAGAAGTGGCTGTTCGTTCATAAATAGCGTTAAAATTTCACGTAATACAAATAATGGTATTTTGTCATAAGGTGGAGGGTTTTATGAGAGTGGACATGTATCATACGAAAGTATTGAAGGCGCTCGAATCAGAAGATTACATTTCAGTACGAAGAAGAGTGCTACGTCAATTAGTAGAATCGTTAATTTATGAGGGGATTATTACACCGGTTCGCATAGAAAAAGAAGAACAAATTCTTTTTATAATACAAGGACTTGATGAAGAAGACAAAAGTGTCACGTACAAATGCTATGGCAGGGAACGGATGACATTTGGACGTATTTCTTTAGACTCATTAATAGTAAGAGTCCAAGATGAACAGCAAGAAATACAATCTGTCTCGCAATTTCTAGAAGAAGTTTTTCGAGTTGCTAGTGTAGAACAAGCCAAATTAGATTCTTTTATGCACGAATTAGAACAAACAATATTTAAAGACACGATTGCACAATATGAAAGAAATAATAAGAAAGAATACAATCAAAAATCTTACGATGAGTTTGAAAGCCATTTAATAGACGGCCATCCATATCACCCTAGTTATAAAGCTCGTATTGGATTTCAATATCGTGACAATTTTCAATATGGATATGAATTTATGCAGCCAATAAAACTCATATGGATTGCAGCGCATAAAAAATACTCCAGTGTAGGGTATGAGAATGAAGGAATTTATGACGAAATTTTAATAGAGGAGATTGGTGAGCGTAAATTAGAAGAGTTTATGGAGCGAATTTGTAATCGGGGATGTAATCCAAAACAGTACGTGTTTATACCTGTTCATCCTTGGCAGTGGGAGAATTTCATCATTTCAAATTATGCGGATCATATACAGGGTAAATTTATTATTTATTTAGGAACATCAGAGGATGAGTATTGCGCACAACAGTCAATGAGAACGGTAAGAAATATTACGAATCCAAAGAAACCGTACGTTAAATTATCGATGAATTTACTCAACACTTCAACACTCCGTACGTTGAAACCGTATTCTGTTGTGAGTGCACCAGCAATATCAAATTGGTTAAGTGATGTTGTAAGTAATGACGCCTATTTAAGCGATGAAGCACGTTTAATCTTGTTAAAGGAGTTTTCCAGTGTAACGTATGACACGAATAAGAAAGCTATATATGGTTCATTAGGATGTATTTGGCGCGAAAGCGTTCACAAGTATTTAGATGCACAAGAGGACGCAATTCCTTTTAATGGTTTATACGCTAAAGAGAAAGATGGTACACCAATTATTGATGCATGGTTGAACAAATATGGAATGAAGGATTGGCTACAATTACTTATTCAAAAAGCGATGATACCAGTTATACATCTTGTTGTAGAGCATGGCATCGCACTGGAATCACATGGACAAAATATGATTCTAGTCCATAAAGAAGGGGTGCCTGTTCGTATTGCGTTAAAGGATTTTCATGAAGGGCTTGAGTTTTATCGTCCATATTTGAAAGAAGTTGATAAATGTCCCGACTTTACTAAAATGCATAGAACATATGCGAATGGAAAAATGAATGATTTCTTTGAAATGGATCGCATCGAATGTTTGCAAGAGATGGTATTAGATGCACTTTTCCTGTTTAATTTAGGAGAATTAGCGTTCGTACTTGCGGATGAATATGGATTGAAAGAAGAACGTTTTTGGATAATGGTTGTTGAAGAAATTGAAAATCATTTAAGAATATATCCACATTTGAAAGGTAGATTTGAAAATATTCAATTATATGCACCTACATTCTATGCTGAACAATTAACGAAACGTCGATTATATATGGATGTGGAATCGCTTGTTCATGAAGTTCCAAATCCATTGTATAGAGTAAGACAACTTATGAAACAAAAATCAGTTGTTACAGGGGGAAATTATGCTAATCGTTAATAAACAAGAGTATAGCAAAAGTGATTTTGAATTGAGATTACAAGTTTATGCGGAAATGGAACAATTTCAAAAAGCAGAAGGAAATAGATTTGCACTTTGTCTGAAAGATCCATTCGATATTATTACGCTTGTGTTTTTCTTAAAAGAAAAGAAATCATCAGTATTACTTATACATGAAGATACGCCAAAAGAAACAGCTATTGAAATGGCAAAGCGTGCAAATTGTGTAGGAATTTTATATGGAGAATATGGGGATTTTACAAAATTAGAAGTAGGGAACTTTTTACTAGAAGAGCCTTCTTTATTGCAATATAGTTCTGGAACTACAGGGGAACCGAAATTGATTCGTAGAGCATGGACAGAAGTTGATACGGAAATTACCGCTTATAATGAAGCTTTAAACTGTGGAGTAGATGAAGTGCCAATCGTTATGGCTCCTGTTTCACATTCATACGGACTAATATGTGGTACGTTATCAGCAATTAAGAGGGGGAGCAAGCCTGTAATCATTACGAACAAAAATCCTAAATTCGCATTAAATATAGTTCGTAATACAGAAAAACATATCATATATGCAGTGCCACTTATGTTACACATTATGGGGAGTTTTCCATTAGGAACGTTTCGGTTTCATAAAATTATGACATCCGGATCGCCTTTGCCAGAAGCACTATTTTATAAACTAAAAGAAATGACAACATTTATGATGCAGCAATATGGTTGTTCTGAAGCAGGTTGTATTAGTATATGTCATGATATGACAAGCCATTTAGATTTAGGGAACCCTCTACCTCATGCGAGTATAAGCATAGGTTCAGATGAAAATGCACCGGAAGAAATCGTCGTGAAAATGAACGATAAGGAAATTTTCACGAAAGATTTAGGGTATAAATCTGAGCGTGGCATTCATTTTATGGGGCGTATGGATGATGTAATTAACGTTTCAGGATTAAAAGTCTTTCCTATAGAGGTAGAAGAAACAATGCTTCGATTGGAAGGTGTTCAAGAGGCAATTGTATATCGAGGGAAACATCCTGTGATGGGCGAAATAGTTAAAGCGAAAGTGATCTCTCATGTTGATCCAGTGCAAATAAGAGAATGGTGTATTCAGCACTTACCTTCTTATAAAGTTCCGCATGAAATTGAAAGTGTAAATGAAATTCCTAAAAATAAAACGGGAAAAGTAAGTAGAAAGTTACTAGAGATGGGAGAGGTTACAACATGAGACGGGAAGCGTTAAAGAATGCCGTGTTAAAAATTATGATAGAAAAAATGGAACTGAAAAATGTAACGCATTTAGAAGAAACGATGCGCTTAAATCAAGATTTATATATAGATTCGGTAATGATGTTACAGCTTATTGTATACATAGAAATGGATTTAAAGCTATGCGTTCCAGAGGATGAGGTAGATCCAAAAGCATTTCTTACTGTAGGATCTTTGCTTGATTTTATGGAGGAGTTACAGCCGTTACAGGAAGTAAATGTGAATAACTAACCTTTAGGAAAGTGGATGAGAGTATGACTTCAATTAAAGTGCACTGTTTAGTGAGTTGTTTTTGTGAAATTATAAAAAGGCGTAGCGACATTGATTTTCGTCCATTTTATTTTGGACTATGGGATGGAGATTTTGATATAACAGAAGGCGGAATTATTTCATATCACTCTGAAAACATTAACCATGATCATTATTTACTTTGGTTTGAAAAATTGTACGGTATTAAAGTAAACGAATGGTATGATCATGCAAAAGATAAAGATAGCAATGTAGAAATGTTTTTAGAATTAGTAGAAAACAAGCCGGAAAATCGTTATATCATTGTAATGGTTGATATGTCTTTATTGCCAGAGAGGGAAAATAAATTTCATCAAAAACCGTTTCCGCATTATTTAATGATATCAAAAACAGAGAAAGAAGAAGAGTGGTTCATGCTAGATCCTGATTTTCGTTGGGAAGGGAATATGGAAAGAGAAAAAGTACTTCACTCTGTTCAAGATAACCCATTTGGTGGAGGGTATTTCATTGATATAGAAAGAATTGGGGAGCCAACGCAAGAAACAGTAGCTAGTTATTTCACAGAAACATTCAAAAAGAACGACAATGAACTGACTATGGAACTAAAAAATGTAATTGTAAAAATGGCAAATGAGGAAGAAGGGTATACGCTTTCTGGACTTGTAGCAGCAGTAAAACAAATACCAGTACTTGCAATTCGTAAATATAGTTATGAGCATGCCTTTGCATACTTCCGTGAAACGTTGCAATATTCGGAGCAAGAATTTGATTATTGGTGTGATCGGGTAGAGGATATTGTACAAGGATTTACAAATGTACAGTATCGTGCAATTAAAATGGCAATGACGAATAATAAAGGTATGCTAGTATCGATTATTGAAAAACTGGATGAAATGAATGCAATTGAACTGCAAATTAAGAAGGAATTAGAGAGACAGTTTCTATCATGGAAAGGTATGAAAACAAATCAGTCTGTCGTAACTCTTTAATAAGCTAACTGAATTTAAGATAGGGGAGTTTAATGCTATGAAATATTCGCTATGTACCATTTCATTTCGTCATCAATTAATTTCATTTACTGATATTGTTCAATTTGCATATGAAAACGGTTTTGAAGGAATTGAATTATGGGGGACGCATGCACAAAATTTGTACATGCAAGAACGTGAAACGACAGAACGAGAATTGAATTTTCTAAAGGATAAAAACTTAGAAATTACGATGATAAGTGATTACTTAGATATATCATTATCAGCAGATTTTGAAAAAACGATAGAGAAAAGTGAACAACTTGTAGTACTAGCTAATTGGTTTAATACGAATAAAATTCGCACGTTTGCTGGGCAAAAAGGGAGCGAGGACTTCTCGGAACAAGAGAGAAAAGAGTATGTGAAGCGAATACATAAGATTTGTGATGTGTTTGCTCAGCACAATATGTATGTGCTGTTAGAAACACATCCCAATACACTAACGGACACATTGCCTGCTACTATAGAACTATTAGAAGAAGTAAATCATCCGAATTTAAAAATAAATCTTGATTTTCTTCATATATGGGAGTCTGGCGCAGATCCAATAGACAGTTTCCATCAATTAAAGCCGTGGACATTACATTACCATTTTAAGAATATATCTTCAGCGAATTATTTGCCTGTGTTTGAACCTAATAATGTATATGCTGCAGCAGGAAGTCGTATTGGTATGGTTCCGTTATTTGAAGGTATTGTAAATTATGATGAGATTATTCAGGAAGTGAGGGATACGAATCTTTTTGCTTCCTTAGAATGGTTTGGACATAACTCAAAGGAGATATTAAAAGAAGAAATGAAAGTATTAATAAATAGAAATTTAGAAGTAGTAACTTCATAATGTGAAATGATGTGAGAGTCTCGTTTAGAGGCTCTTTTTTTATCGTGAAATAATAACCAAAAATTTCCATGTATTTTAATTTGAATTTTACACAATTTATATATAAATAAGGAGGTGATTGGTAATGGCTAGAAATCGTAATTCTAATCAATTAGCATCACATGGAGCACAAGCGGCTTTAGATCAAATGAAGTATGAAATTGCACAAGAGTTCGGTGTACAACTGGGAGCTGATACTTCTTCACGTGCAAACGGTTCTGTAGGCGGTGAAATCACAAAACGCCTAGTAGCGATGGCAGAACAACAGCTTGGTGGCGGATATACTCGCTAAATGTAGAAGGTTATAGGAGAAAGGAAGGATTCTTCCTTTCTTTTTTTTTCAATTAATTGGTATGGATATATAGCGAACAGAATTCAAAGAATAGAAGTAATACTATATTTTACCCAATTTCTTTTGTTGTGAATGGGAAGTATTAAAGATGTAATAGCCCTGGTGGAATGAAAATTATGTTCCAGCAGGGCTATTATATGGTAAGAAATATATGATGAAAGGTTCCGAAATCAACATGTTAAAAAAAGAAAACTGTTGTTTAATTGCGCTTGCATCAGTTCCACTTGTCATGACATTAGGGAATTCAATGCTTATTCCAATCTTGCCGACAATTGAAAAGAAATTACATATTTCATCGTTTCAAGTATCCATGATTATTACAATTTACTCTATCGTAGCCATTTTACTTATACCGATTGCTGGTTATTTATCAGATAGATGGGGACGAAAGATGGTAATGGTTCCGAGTTTGCTGATTGCGGCTATAGGAGGAGCGATAACTGGTTGGGTATCTTGGAAAGTTGATAATCCCTACATTTGGATACTAATGGGTAGAGCGATTCAAGGTATTGGTGCTGCTGGTGCAATGCCGGTTGTTATACCGTGTGTTGGTGATTTATACAAAGATGAAAAACAAGTTAGTACAGGTTTGGGAATCATTGAGACATCCAATACATTTGGAAAAGTGCTGAGCCCTATTTTAGGATCTGCTCTTGCTGCCATTGTATGGTTCTTACCATTTTGGGCGATTCCAGTTTTATGTGTCGTATCAATTGTTTTATTGCTGGTATTAGTAAAGGCAAAAAAACAAGAAGGGGAAGTACCACCACTAAAAGAGTTTATTCAATCTATTATCTCTACGTTTCGAGAAAAGGGAAGATGGTTAATTGCCATTTTTGCATTAGGTGCAATTATTATGCTTATTTTATTCGGAATTCTCTTTTATTTGTCGACTATACTGGAATCAAAGTATGACATTCATGGTATATGGAAAGGGTGTGTGCTTGCTATCCCGTTACTTGTACTGTCACTTAGTTCATATATGGCCGGTAAAAAAATTGGAGATAATCAAAATGTTATGAAGAAGTGTATTTATATTGGTTTTTTAATGGCAGCTGCATCAGTCATCATTCCTTTATTTATAAAAGGGATTTATTTACTACTTCTTTGTCTTGTTATTATGGGGATAGGAATTGGTATGGCACTCCCATGTTTAGATGCCCTCATTACACAAGGAATTGAAAAGGAGCAAAGGGGAACGGTTACGTCATTTTATAGTTCAATGCGATTTATCGGTGTAGCAGCTGGACCACCTTTATATTCTTTTTTTATGAAAGGGGCGGACCATGAAGTGTTTTATTTGACAAGTATTTTTGCTGCCATTGGTGCTGTTATAGCAATCATTTGGATTAAACCAGCAAAAGATGAAAAGACGGTAAAACAGAAACCGGAACCTACTTCATAATTTATAAGAGAATTGCATGATGTTTTCAGTAACATGCAATTCTCTTACGTTCATTAAGAATAAATAACTTGTTTTAACATATAAAGCGCGACACCCCATATGATGAGACCAGAAAATTTATTTAATAATAAGATTGCCTTTCCGGTTGAGTCTAGTCTTTTTAGAAATTTCCCCGCTAAAGCTAAGCTTATAAACCAAATCCAAGAAACGATAATAGTTGCAAGTGTGAAAGCCCATTTTTCACTTCCTATGTATTGAATAGAATTTGTTCCAATTACACCGATTGTGTCTAAAATTGCATGTGGATTTAATAATGAGACTGATGCTGCGAAAAGGATTTGCTTTTTTAAGGGCATACTTTTTTCTTGTTTTACATCGTTGGAAGGGTTACTTCTCCAAATAACAAAGCCCATATATAGGAGAAAGAAAAATCCAATTATATATAACGAGTTAGTTAGCCAAGAAAAAGTAAGGAGTACAAGGGAGACACCTTGCACCGCAATCAATATGAGTAACGTATCACATATAGAGGCAGTTAATACTACAGGGGCTGCCCTCCAAATGTTTGGTTGGCTCGCACCTTGGTTAAAGACAAAAACATTTTGTACACCTAATGGAATGATAAGTCCAAATGCAAGAATGATACCATGAATAATTGCTTCACTCATCATATTACCTCCTATTTTAATTCATTATGATAGTGTATATTGTATAGAAGAAATGAAAATTTGTATCCATCCATATGGTTGGGGAGGTTACCAACCAAAAAGAATATAAGGTGATATGATGGAAAGATTCGTTTGGAAACCGAATATGTCTCTAGCGACGCCGCTGTATAAACAAATAGAAACGTATATAAAAGAAAGGATCGTTAATGGAGAATGGACCGTTGGAACAAAATTACCTTCACAAAGAGATTTGGCCCATACATTTGGTGTGAATCGAAGCACAATTGTAATGGCTTTCGATGAACTAGTTGCGAAGGGATATATTGAAGGGAATGGCAGGAAAGGAACAATTATTGTAAATAATAATGAGAATGCTTCAACTTACGCACCCCCGCCTAATTGGCAGTCTTATGTAGAAACAGGAGTTCATTATCCGAATCTCCCAGCTATTCAAGAGATTAATCAAGCTGAATTTTATCCACATGTAATTCGGTTAGGAACAGGTGAGCTCGAGCCGAGTCTCTTACCTGAGACAAAGATGAAAGAAATTATGAATAAGCTTTTAAAGTCAAATGTGACGCTTGGGTATGAAGAGCCGAAAGGAAATCTTTATTTAAGGGAAAAGATTTCCGAATACTTAAAGGGGCATGGTGTATATGTATCTCCTGACTCTATATTAATTGTTTCGGGAGCAATTCAAGCGCTGCAACTTATTTCTATGGGGCTTCTTTCGAAAGGGGCATCAATCTTATTAGAGAAACCATCCTATTTATATTCACTTAATGTTTTTCAATCAGCAGGAATACGTTTAATTGGAATCCCAATGGATGAGAGTGGCTTACATCCATCATTTATTGAGAAATATAAGAAGCAATTTAATGCCTCTATTTTATATACAATTCCGTCTTTTCATAATCCGACGAATTTTAGTATGGATACTAAGAGGCGAAAAGAAATAATGGAAGTATGTAATGAAATTGGATTACCTATTATAGAGGACGCAGTGTATCAAGACTTATGGTTTGATGCACCTTGTTCAAAACCTTTAAAAGCCTATGATAAAAATGGAATCGTATTACATATTGGAAGCATGTCCAAAGTAATTAGTCCAGGTTTAAGAATTGGATGGATTGTTGGACCCGAGCCAGTAATTCAAAGATTGTCAGACATAAAAATGCAAACAGATTATGGTTCAAGCTCTATATCCCAGCAAATTGCAGCAGAGTGGTTTACAAATGGTCTATATGATGAGCATTTACGATTTGTAAGAAGTGAATTGAAAAAACGAAGAGATTTTATGTTACTAATGTTAGATAAATATCTTCGTGAAATAGCAACTTGGCATGAACCAACAGGTGGGTTTTATATATGGGTACATATAAAAGTACCCATTTCATATCGTAGTTTATTTGATAAAGCTCTGCGAGAAAAGGTTTTATTAAACCCAGGTACTTTGTATGATAGAAGTGCAAATCAATTTTTGCGCCTATCATATTCATATGCAACGTTAGAAGAAATTGAAATAGGTATAAAAAAACTTGCACAACTAATGAAAAAGTAAGAGGAGAAAGTCATGAAACAATATGTAATTTGCCAAATGATTGGTGGACATAAATACTTAGCTGCTTATGCGGAGACGAAGCAAGAGGCGATTGAAAAAGCAGAACTGTTAGGATTAAGAACGGGAAATCGTTACATAGTTATTACTGCAGAAGAAGCCGAAGGGTTAACGTATCCTTAAACAATGTACGAGATTATATAGGAAGTAAATAAGCCTAGTAATATAAGAATTTTGTTAAAAACACCGAAAGGCGTTATCGGACTTTCAGTTACTGATTTCTCATAAAATGTTCCACATTATATGGAGTAAGAGAAAAGGATAGATAACGCAGATATAATCGGCTTTATCTATCCTTTTTTAGTACCACATATGACCTCATTTACTACTACAACAATAGGGGATTTTACTACAACATGTTGTAGGTCATATTGGGGTAGCACCACATCGCCATCAAGCTAACAAGAACGAGTTACCCCAAAACGAAAAAAATGAGCTGAATTCCCATGGACAACTATGAAGGGATAAAATATTTATTTTGGGGGTATTTCAAAATATTAGCTTGATGGGCATGGGGTAGTGTCAGGAAAATGCGGATTTACAACGCTAAGCCCTTTTCCAAGTCGATTCCCCCATTTTTAACAACGTTAAGAAAGTTGTAGTGGTCTTAAAGAATCTAATGAGAGCACTTTCTCCGAATTAAAATGATATTCTCCTAGTAAATTAATATGTTCCCAGCCTAAAGGTGACATATGGTGCAATAAGTCTTCATTAAAACTACCTGTCTCTTTTTGATATTCAACTGCTTTTGTTAGATGTAGGGTATTCCAGATACTGATAGCATTGATAATTATGTTTAAAGCACTGGCTCTTTGCAATTGATGCTGTATGGTTCGTTCCCTAAGCTCTCCTTGTTTTCCGAAGAAAATAGCTCTTGCCAGTCCATTCATCGCTTCTCCTTTATTCAATCCTCTTTGTATTTTTCTTCTTAAAGTTTCATCCGATATGTAATTAAGAATAAAGATCGTTTTTTCTATTCTTCCCATTTCGCGTAAGGCTGTAGCTAAGACCTAATTTCCCCATATATAGAAAGCTGTCGGAAGAGAAACAAATCGTTCCTTATTCCATTAAGGGCCATATAATGGAGTAAGGAATGATTAAGGAAGTTTATGATAAAATTAGATAGAGTTTGTAAAAAGTGTATTTAAACTAAGCACCCGATAATTGAATAAGATAGAATAAAACTCTAAGGCAAGGGATAGCCTTAGAGTTTTATTATTTTTGATGCTTCTTTTTTCCAGTAAGTGATTATTCTGGTTAACATGAAAAAATTGCTAGGTTTAACAAACTCTTAGCGATTTTTTATGTTTAAATCTTGTGTCTGTTGAAAGTTCTTTGAGTTAATTCAATAAAATCTTCCAATGGAGGAGTCATCCATTTATCCTTATGCCAAGCGATATGGGTGAAAATAGGAGGAATATTATTATCCCATTTTAATTCCACCATTCTCCCCATTTTAATATCTTTTTCAACAACCATTGTAGGTAATGCAGCAATTCCTAATCCTGCAATCACACATTGCTTTATGGCTTCGATACTACCAAATTCAAACTTATTTACTGGGTAGACTTTTGCTGAGTGACAAGACTTTTCTAAAAGAGTACGGTAGGAGCAACCACTTTCGGTTAATAGCAGTGTTTCATGCTCAATATCTTTAAGATAAACCTCTGACTTCGAAGCTAATGGATGGTTTGGAGCAGCCACCATCTTGATATCTTCTTGTATCAAAGGTTTTATCGTTAAAGCTTCTTCAGGTTTCGTTATATCCATAATGAAGGCAATATCAAGCATACCATTCATTAGTTGCTTTCTAGCTAACTCGTCGGAATGAGCTGGTTTAAATATTAACTTTACATTAGGGTATCGATCTTTAAATTCTTTTAATATGGTAGGTAACCTATAAGTACATTGACTTTCTTGTGCTCCGATGATAAGGGTGCCAGAAGGTTCTTTATTTCCACTGATGGCCATTTTTGCTTCTTCATTTAGTTTAATGATTTTTTCCGCATAGATTTTAAATTCTTTTCCTGCCTCGGTTAATGTTAGGCGTTTACCTAAGCGTTCAAATAAAGGTTTTTCTAGCTCTTCTTCTAATGCTTTAATTTGGGCTGTCACACTAGATTGAGCAAAGTTTAATATACTAGCTGTTTTGGTGAAATTAAGAGTTTCGGTAGCCGTCTTAAAAGTGATGAGTTGTTTAATATCCATATTCGTCTCCCTCCTAAATCGGAAATATCGATTTAACCAAACGAAATAATCTGTTTTACTGATTTATATGTGTAGTTTAAGCTATAAATTATAAACAGTCAAAAAAAGGAGTGGAATAATTATGAGTATTGCAGTTATTTACGGAGGTACTCGCCCAAATGGAAATACAGAGACGTTAACTAAACGTTCTATTAAGGATCTCGAAGTAGATTCCATTTACTTAAGGGATTACAATATTAAACCAATAGATGATATGCGCCACACTGAAGACGGCTTTCAAGATGTTGGTGATGATTATAACTCCCTAATATATCGAATGGTGCACCACGATATTCTCATATTTTCGACACCGATTTATTGGTACAGTATGACAGGAACAATGAAGAACTTTATTGATCGATGGTCCCAAACGATGAGAGAGCCTCAATATAAAGACTTTCGAAAAATCATGTCTAAGAAAAAGGCCTATGTAGTTGCAGTTGGGGGAGATTCTCCTTTTATAAAAGGATTACCATTAATTCAGCAATTCAACTACATCTTTGACTTTGTTGGTCTACCTTTTGAAGGATATATTATTGGGAAAGGAAATAAACCTGGAGATATATACAAAGACCAGGAAGCTTTTTATGCAGCTGATCAATTACATGAAACCTTAAACTTCTTATCGTCTTCCTCTTATACAAAAAAAGAAGCAAAAAGGGAAGTGTGAAAGGGGAGTAAAAAGTGCTAAAGACACAAATGAAATTCAACGTTTATTATATAGCTTATCTAACACTCGGGGTTATTTGGGGCACTAATTTTCTTTTTATGAAATGGGCCGCCGTTCATATTGATCCTTTACAAATTGTGTTTCTAAGAGTTTTAGCTGGTTTTATTCCTGTATTTCTTTATGCACTTATTAAACGTCAAATAAAGTTAAGTCATATAAAATATATACACCACTTTCTAATTATGTCTATCCTCGCAACTATCATTTACTATTATTGTTTTGCGAAAGGTACAGCATTGTTGAATTCTGGAATAGCTGGGGCTTTAAGTGGGTCCATACCGATTTTTTCTACAATCATGACCTTCTTTGTTTTAAAAGAAGAAAAGGTAACTGTTAAAAGAGTAGTCGGAGTTATTGTAGGATTAATTGGTGTGTTACTTATTGCGAGACCATGGGAAAACGGAGATACAGCTCTTGACGTTAAAGGTGTCATATATATGTTAATTGGGTCTCTCAGTGTTGGTGCCTCTTTTGTATATGCAAAAAAATATTTAACAAAAATCAATATTTCTCCCGCAGCTTTAACGAGTTACCAGGTGGCCATTGCAATCATTATACTTGGTCTCTTTGGGGATTTACAAAGTATAGAGAATATTCAATCAGACTCAGTTGCGTTGATTGGTGTATTAGTGGGACTAGGAGTTCTAGGAACAGGGCTAGCTTACATTCTTTATTATGTTCTCGTCAATAATTTAGGGGCAATAATAGCCTCCACAGTAACTTATATACCACCTGTAATATCCTTATTAATCGGCGCACTATTAGCAAACGAAATCATTTTGATAAGTGATTGGAGTGCCATGATCATTATTTTATTTGGAGTATATATAATGAACAAAAAGGAAGGATTTGATAGTGATTTGCTCCATAATCGGGAGCATTAGTTCAATTATCTATTGGCAGTAATTATTATCTTGATCTTCCAAAATAGGGCGCTTTAACGGAGCAACGAAAAAAGCCTAATTTCTCAATATAAATGTTGAGAAATTAGGCTTTTTAATACGGGAATTTCCTTAACGTTGTAAATCCGCATTTTCCTGACGCTACCCCATGCCCATCAACCTAAAAAATCAAAATCCCCCCATAATGAAAATTCTATTGATTTGAAGTAGCTTTGCTCATATAAATTTGATATTATGTTCAAGCGCAAAATACATAAGGGGGATTAGGAATATGGAAAGACCAGTTGCTATTGAGGAGTATACACCAGATTGGGCACTACAATTTAAAGAAGAACAAAGGCTTCTAAAAGGTATAATGGGAGATAAAGCTATTACAATTGAACATATTGGAAGTACATCTGTTGAAGGATTAGGAGCTAAACCAATATTAGATATTATGATTGGAGTTCATAATTTAAAAGAAGTAGATGAGTTTATTGAACCTTTAAAAAAGATTGCATATGAATATGTGTTTCATAAAGAGTTTCCAAACAGAAGATTTTTTAGAAAGGGGTTATGGAGAGCGGGAACACATCATTTGCACGTTTATGAACTAGGGAGTGAAGAATGGAACAGTAATATCTTATTTAGAGATTATCTAAAAAACCATCCTGATACACTCCAACAGTATTATCAATTAAAACAAAAATTAGCTGAAAAACACCTCTACAGATATTGTCCCGATGGGACAAGTACATGATTGGTACTCTTTACGTTGGCAAATCAAGATTTTATTTAAAACATGGAAATCATTCTTTCATATTCACCATTGTAAAAAGATAAAACGAGAAAGATTAGAATGCCATTTGTATGGGCAACTGATCGCCATTCTACTCTGTTCTTCTACTATGTTTCAAATGCGTCAATTACTTCTTATGAAAAAGAAACGAGAGCTGAGTGAATATAAGGCCATATATATGATTAAAGATTATTTTTTCTTATTTATCAAGCCATACAGAAAGACATCCAAGAACTATCAAAGATTCTCATTCGCCTGTTCAACCTCCTACAGCAAAATGGGCGAAAATCTCATCGGTATGAGAAGAAAACAGTCTTTGATATATTAGGTGTCGTTTACAATTATACAATTTCTGATGATCAAGCGGCCTAATTCAAAAAATGAAACCCGATAGGGTTTATTTGGTATGCAAATCTTTATAGAGCTTACACTGGGTTTTTAGAAAAAAAGTCTCTCGTAAAAATGAAGAAAGGGAATTTCTACTTAAATTTTTCGAAATGGTTAGTTACCCAATTTTTATTATTTTCAACAATATACTGTTCTGCATAGATTAGTTTTTGTATAAGTTCTCCTTTGGTTAACTTCATGTATTTCTTTTTTTGATATTCCGGGTCTCTTTTATGAATTAACTTTCGGTAGTCAGTATCTTCGATACTGGAAAAGTTTGCTGAACTAGTTCTGTTAGAGTTCTGCTTTCGTTTATACGTTGTACTGTGTTGTTTATAATAGTCATACAACTCCTTGTTTGTACGAATGGTATTTTCATGAATACCTTTTCCTTTAGTATCGATTTTTTTTGACTCTTCCGATATAGAACTGAAGGTGACAGGGCGATCCGCTTTAACTAGAAGGTCAATCACTTTTCGTCCCAATTCAACTACACGTTGACTACTAGCTAGGTGATTATTTTTCAGCCAAGGACGTTCACTTATTGAATTGAATTTTTGACTCATAATTTTGTTCCTCCCTGTACCGTTCAATTGACTCAATTTCTTTTAGCTCATTACGTGCATGTCTCCTCATTGCTCTTGCTTTTTTCACCTCTACCGTTAACCCAAGATCAGCGTAACGTTTTTCCATATCCTTTGATAAATCAATTACCTCTACTAACTCATGCCTTTTTTCTGGATCTGGAATTTTTGCTTGGCAGCCTAAACATGCCATCTTGATAGGGCAAACCATATCTGTAACACAAGTTCCACCCAAAACGTTATTGAATACTCCTACTTTTTCTTGATATTCATCTAGTTCCTTTTGGAGCTTCTCAGAACTTCTAAGATAGACTTCATCTATGTCAACATAATCAGAAACTACATCATGTAAGTCGCTAACAGATTGAGCTATTTGACTTGGCGTAGGCTCTGAATAATACTCTGTTACTTTAACGTCTTTTTGGTGTAAAATCTTTGCTATAACATTAACTGATATGTTTTGCCTTTGAACGGCTTCAGTGGCAAATGCGTGGCGTAATAAGTGCGACTTTACAACGACAGGTTTCCCTTCCTGTGTTTCAAATCTTAACCCGTGAACTAAAAAACGAACACATACCGAAACTCCAGTATTGTCAAAGGCTTTATGATTATATTGAAAAAAATATTTTTTAGGGTTAGGAAACAAGTGCTTGCGATTATTCCTATACATAACCTTTTGAATTTCTTCACCTTTATAATGCTCTTTTAACATCATCTGAACTTCTTTAATTAGTCTTACAGTTTGTTCGCTAATATAAAATTGTTCTACTTCATCCCGTCCTTTTGGGACAGCATAAAAAGAGTATTGCGTTTTATTTTTAAACTTCACTGCCTTGAGACAACCTTTATCATTGTTAAGTTGTAATAATTCATTGATTCTGGCACCTGTTGTGGTAAAAATATCTAACGCTAACAAACCGAAAGTTGTTGCGGCATATATTGGTTCTACATCGAACAAAGCTCCTTCCACTTTATCTTTGTTACGAGAAACAAATGTACTAGAGGTGAGTATCCCTCCATGTTTTGAATTAAAAGGATCAGGGTTTGAAGCTAAATCTTCTTCTCCATATCCCCACGAATACAATACCTGACGCTTTTTTTGTATTTCTTCATCAGTAGCCCCTTGAAACCATTTCCCAACAACACCTTTTTCAAAAAGTTCAATGAACCAAGGGCCCTCTGCCACGTCGTCATCTTCAATGCGTTCTGCTTTGATAAACTCTACGAAGTAATAATTTTTCTCAGTTGAATATGAACCAGAACACTTTTCAGCTGCCTTTATAGAGCTTTCAGGGAACTGCTCTCGGTGATGCAACACAAACGAAGTCTTGTCCCATAAGTGAAAATAAAAACGCTCTCCAATTCGTTTAGGTTCATCCCAAGAAAACTCTAAGGGTAAATCTACACCAGTCTTTTTAACCGTTTCACAAGCTGCCAAAAAGTTATCTCTCATTCTTTTGATTTGATTCATACGGAAGTTTCCTTCTGCTCGAATCTCAGAGATCAACGGAACAACAGCATCTGTTTCATTTTTTCGGTTGTTATGTCGCTCAGAAATAGCTAATTTACTAAACGAAAAATCTCTTGAATTAAAAGATGGCATAGGCAACAAAAATTGTTCAAAATAGACCTGTTCTTCAACGTCTTTTTTGGTCGTTAACCATTTCTTTGTTATACTAACTCCCCACCTATAATTCCTTAATATCTGTACTCTCATATTATTTGAATGCTCTGGAAAAACATCTCCTTTTAGGTATTGATATAGATGTACCTCCACATCAAATCCCGTCATATCTTTCAAAGAAAAAGCATTGAAGAAATCTTTCATCCTTGGATGAATTACCTTTGATAAATTGAGTATTGTTTGTACATCTTTATTATTATCAACACTAACCATCATTACCATCAATAAAAGGTGATTATTCCAAGGTTTATCTAACACATGACTAACAAAATAGTTTAAATTTATTTCATGTAAATTATCTAACAAAAATGTTCCTCGTGAATCTTGTAAGTGGAGGAGCTTCTCGTCAACTTTGTCTTTTAGTTGCTGATAAAAAGGGGAATTGGGTACAACCGTTAATACTGTCAGATGAATCACTCCAATCAATCAAATAAGTCTCGTAAATCTTCCGGAATTTCAATTTCATCAGTAGTTTCCAGCACTGTTAGTGTTGGTTTTTTCTTTCGTCTGTTCTTCTTCTGTTTAATGTACTCTTGCCCTCGTTTATCCATGTTCTCTAGCATTTTGTCATGTTCTTTACGATGGTTTTCTTCATCAAAGTGATGCTCGTATATCTCAATCGTATTGCTTTTAGGAGACCACTTTATATAATTAATGAGTTCCTTTTTTCTTTTTTCAACTCCCGCTTTATCTTTAGATGTATTAAGGATCTCGCGCATTCTTGTAGTAACAAACCAATGCCTTGCTTTATGAGGATTTAACTTCATGTAACTTTTGTCCATCGCATTGTTCCAGTGGTATAACCATGCATCATAGTTATATGGATTTCCTGATTTCGTAAGAAATATCGATTCTGTGCTTGGTAACATATTAAAACCTCGTTGTAAGGAATCTACTTGCTTGCGCTCCGTATCTATATAGTCCATGAGCATTTTAACGGTATCTTTACCAAAGTGAATGAACTTCACCCTCCGACCATGACTTCCTTTACTAAACGTATTAGCCTCCTGGGAAGATTTTCGCGAACGATAGTCTCCAATGGTTAACTCAATTACTTCTGAAACTCTTGCCCCTGACTCGAAAATTATACGAGCAATCACCATTTCCCTTAATGACCAGTTAACTTTCTTTCCTGCTTGATAAACTTGATGCGGAAGATAAGGATCATCAATGATTTCTGGATGCCATTCTTCATTAATAAGTTTAAAATATGAATCTGTTAATCTTCGGTGAGGAACAGGTTCTTCCGTTCCTGCTTCAGATGGCATACGTGGTTTATTCTTTCTCACACCTTCGGTTTGAGTTTTGTACTCATCTAAAATAGCATTAGGATCTATCATTGGATTGGGATAGTTATATTGCTTTAACCTTGTAAGAGACTTATAAAACCTCCTTAAAGCAGTTAGAAATAGGTTGACTGTGTTAGGACTTTTGCTTGTACGTTTTACAAAACAAAAAGAATTCTTTTCACTGACTTTACAATTCATTTCATTCTTAAGGTAGTCTTCAACAACCACTTTTATAGCTTCAGGATGCTCGTCCCATTGAACATGATTTCCTTGGTAGTTACCATAAGTATCGAGCCAACTAAAAAAAGGGAGTAAGCATTGTAAATATGATAGAGCAGAGCTTTTGTCTATTTTCCCAATGCAGTCATGGTAAAAATTTGTTAACGGTAAAAACGGCTGATTATTATGATCAAACACAAGTAATCCATACCGACTTTTAACACCATCGGGGCAGTAACTATACCAGTATTTAGTTGTCATAAACAGTCACCTTCTTTGCACTTTTAAAAGTTAATCTTCTAACCAATTGTAAAGATGGACTTGTTGCTTATATGTTTTGCTCTCATTATTATGTATTGGATTGTAATCTTGTTGAGTGAGGTCGTATAAATGTTTGCCTTGTTTTCGTGGTATTGTCACAAGAATAGAATCAGGACTCCAATTTTCTCGAATGGCTTTTTTTATGAATCCATTTGGGTTTTTCACTTTTGTAGGAGATTGTTGCATGATAAGGAGTATTTCTAGTGTTCGTTTAATTCCTACAACATTAAGGATGGATATTATGTCATCAGTAGGTGAAGCTAGGGTAACAGCTTCATAAGCAAGCTTAATCAGTCCTGTATCATCAAAATCAGATTTTACTTGCTCGTAGGGGTTTTGCTCTGTTGTTCCGACAGGAACAATAATTTTGTTGAGACTTGATAAGTCACTTTCTAGGATTCTCCAACCTTCTTTATCACTGTTTCTATATGAGTTAGACAATTTACCAGCACGAATCCATCGTTTTACTGTTTCTTCGTGCTTCCCTAGAAGACTAGCAACTTCTTTGACTGTGTACTCTTTCATTAATATCCTCCCTCTTCAAATATATGTTCTGATTTTACAACACCTATACAATCGTTGTAAATAAATAACTTTTTTTCCTTGTCGTGGTGAAAATCGAGGTCATTTAGGGGTCTTATAAATAAAAAAAGATACACCACTAATAGTTAGTGATGTACCAATATTTATATAATGTGGAACATTCTATTTGGGATATCGAAATTAAAGGCTAAATTATTATTTATATTCCCTTAGTTTTACAGTGTAATTACTAGGCTTATTTACTATTAGGTTGTTAAACGTTCTCGTATTTATATGCAAAGTAATAATATTATGAGTCAAGTTGACGGAAAAATCGATTTGTCTTTCGGTCTTGATTCCCTTTTCTATATTCATCAATATATTGCCTAAAGTTCCAAGCTTGTAAAAATTTATTAGCAGAGTTATAACCAGAATTGTAAAGCCATTCTTTTTCTTCCTTTGTCAGTTCAAAATTAGTACTTGTAATCGTTCCTGTTGGAATTGTAATGGTTCTTGCTTTTGATTCCTTATCTAAATGACGTAAATCATGGGCTTGCATCATTGTTTTAAATAGTCCTTTGAACATGGAAATAGGCTCGTTATAGCGAGCAGGGTCAGCTTGAATTTCATCCTTTACAAAATGAAATCCGAAAGTCGGCCAGCGAGGAGCGGTAGGTGAATCGAAGATCCAAATTGGATAATTACTTAGAATTCCTCCATCAACCATATAACAAGGCTGCTTCCATTTTGGAGTTCTCCATTTTACGGGTTCAAAGAAGAAGGGGATTGTACTACTCATTCTTACCGCTTTAGCAATAGAGAAGCGATAATTTAAAAATCCGTAGTTTGGTAAGTCGTCAGGAAAGACAACCATTTTACCATTACTAATATCAGAGGCGATGATTTTGAGTTTGTTTAGATCTGGTAAATCAGTAAATAAATGAACACCTTTTTTTCGAAGTAATTCTTCAATCCATTCTTCTATAAATACATTAGAGTATATACCTAGAGTAGTCCATGCACTTAGTCCCTTACCGATAAAAGGAATTCTATCAATAAAAGTTCTTTTCATAAATTTATTATAATCAATATCAGTTATAATCGTTTTTAACTCTGAACAAGAATATCCTGCCGCTAGGAGCGCTGCAATAATCGAACCAGCCGATGTACCAGCTACACGTTCCCATTCATAACCTTTTTCGGCTAACGCGCAAATTGCCCCAACATGCGCAATACCGCGCACACCGCCTCCTTCAAAAACACCATCAATCTTCATTAAACATACTTCCTTTCGAATAAAAGATTTGGAAATGGCAAAAAAAGCACGTATTGTACGTGCTTTTTTTGCAATAGTTTTTAAGTTTATTAGCAGCCTACAAAGCCGCCCCAACAACTAGCTCCGATGATGATTAGAAGGATAAATAAAACGATTAATAAAGCGAAACCTCCGTAACCACAACCGCCGCCACCACCGTATCCGTAACCACAGCAACTATATCCGTAACCCATGTGGAATTCCTCCTTATATTTAAAAATGAACGAGGGGAAAATGTACTGGAAGAACTAAAGAATTATCGTGTTTGTAGGAACAATGTATAGTATGCTTATTTAAACTTGTTCGCGTACGAAGGATAAGCCCGTTTTTTGGAGGCTTGTTGATTTTGTAAAGAATGAAGTATAATCTTTGTACTAAGATACAAATAAGTATGTAAATGTAAGGAGAATTTATGAATAAAAAAATTGAAGTATTAATTGATAAATATGAACTAACACACTTGAAAGAGGAACTTATTAATACTATATTTCCTTGTATAAAAGTTGTGCCAAAGCAGCAGGAAACTGTTGCGATAGGTAGTTCGAAAATGGGGGGATTTCCAGATTTACCAGCTTTATTTGAATATCCAAAGCATAAAGGAAATCCACTACAATTTATCGCGCAATTTAACTTAAGTGATTTACAAAATGTTGGTATGGATCACAATCTTCCTAAAACGGGGATGCTGTATTTCTTTTGCATTGAAAATTATTTTGAAGAAAATGTGAACCTAACAGAAGCTGGGCATGTACTTTATTATGATATTCCTGTAGAGCAATTACGAAGAGAAAATCAAATACAAGCGAAATATAACCAGTGTGCAATTACTTTTGAACTGACATACAAATTACCAGAACTTTTCATTGAAGATGAGGCTGATTCAGATCATTTCTTGCAATTACTTGAAGAGCTAATTCCGGATAACTACGATAACCATCAAATGTTTGGTGAGCCATTCTCTGTACAAGAAGAAGTGTTATATGAGACAGGAGAATATATGGGAGTAGACCCGCAGCAAATGACTCTTTTATTCCAAATTGATTCAGATCATAAAAATTGTAATATGGTTTGGGGAGAACTAGGAATGCTATATTTCTGCATTAGTAATGAAGATTTGAAAAATCGACGTTTTGAAAATACATGCTGCGTATTACAAACTTGCTAATGAAAAAAGGTTGTTCTTTTTAAAAGAACAACCTTTTTATGTGAATTAGTTAATATGCATAATCTCATATGACCTATACGAAAAAGTATTGTATACTCTGAAACTATACGATACTTTTTCGTATAGTTATAGAATATAAGGAGTGACAAGATGGGAAAGACAAGTAAGTATGTGACAGCTGCCGCACTTTGTTCAACTATAGTAATGGGAGGCTTACAAGCGTCATCTGTATCTTATGCAGCTACAAATCCGACTACAGTGACAGCACAATCAGATGTAAAGTTATTAGATGATTTCAGAAAAGAATTAAAAAAACAGATTGATAATCGAGAAGAAAATATTACAATCACATATAAAACAAAAGATAGAAATGCTAGAAATATTATGGATCAATTGTATGGTGAGTTTAATAAAATTGTAGATGCTGATGAGTATGTAAAATATAATGTAGCGTCTACTAGATATTCTATTAAAGGAATGCCAGGGGACTATACGTTTACACTGCAAGTAAAATACCGTGAATCAAAAGAACAAACTCAATATGTAAAAGCTCAGGCGAAAGCAATTGTTGGATCAATTGTAAAACCAGGGATGGATGAGCATGAGAAAGTAAAAGCTATTCACGATTACGTTGTTAAGCATGTGTCTTATGATACGTCTTATCAAGCGTATACGGCATATGAAGCATTAGCGAATCGTTCTGCCGTTTGCCAAGGATATACACTATTAACGTATGAGTTGTTAAAAGAGGCAGGTATTCAAAATCATATTGTAACAGGCACAGGAAACGGACAAGCTCACGCGTGGAATTTAGTAAACATTGAAAACAAATGGTATCACCTAGATACTACATTTGATGATCCAGTACCAGATAAAGCAGGGCGTGTAACTTACTCATATTTTAATATGTCTGACGAACAGTTAAGTAAAGATCACGACTGGGATCGTAGTAAATATCCAGCAGCAACTACAAGTTATTTTGGTGAATTAACAAATAAAATAAAAGCTGGTAGCTCAAAAACTGTCGTATATGAGCAAATGTTAAAAGAAACAAATTTACAATACTTATCTGCGGAATACGGAGCAGAAAATTATAATGAATTTAAGAAAAAGTTACAGCAACAGTTTGCAGCCAAACCAGAAAAAGTAGAAGTACGATATAAGCAGTCCATGGATGGAGCGATGCAAGATATAAAGAAAGTATTAAATGAAATAAATTGGCCAAAAGGTGCAAAGCGTGTGTCTTATCAAGTAGCACCATATAGTGCAATGGCCGGTTATTCATTAGCGACAATTACATTTACGTATTAAGTAATGAGAAAGAGCATCTGTAAAAGATGCTCTTTTTATATTTGTTTTTTAATTTAAAAAATTGTTAATTATGTGATAAAATAAAAAGGAGAAGATGTGAATGCTGAATGAACTTGTTCGAAAGTAATATATTTACATTGATATATACTTGTTTAGTAATCAGACTTATCGTTTTGTTTTTCATATCATTTACTTTGTTTATTAGAAGAGTATTACAAAGAAGCGCTGCAAAGAAACACAATGTAATTAATATGAACCAGAAGCTAGATCGAATTATTGAGTTGCTTGAAAAAGATAAGAAATAGCGATAGAAGTATGAAAAGGGGAAAGAGAATGGCCAACTATATAAAAGAATTACGTGAAAAAGTAGGGCATGATTATGTTTTCTTAAATTTTGCCGGTGGTTGTGTATTTAATAAAGAGGGAGAAGTATTATTGCAAAAAAGAGGAGACTTTAACGCTTGGGGATTTCCAGGTGGCGCAATGGAGATAGGAGAATCGGCTGCGGAAACTGCGATTCGAGAAATAAAAGAAGAAACCGGGTATGATGTAGAAATAAATGAGCTTATTGGAGTGTATACAAAATATTTTCAATCATATCCAAATGGAGATAAGGCACAGTCAATTGTGATGTGTTTTTCATGCTCAATAGTTGGAGGCGACAAAAAAGTAGATGGTGATGAAACGTTAGATTTGAAGTTTTTCCCGTTAGACGACATGCCACCGTTATTTTGTAAACAACATGAAGATTGCTTGCAAGATTTATTGGAGAAAAGAGTAGGGGTATATCGCTAACATATAAAAAGAAGCTAAAAGATTAGCTTCTTTTTTATGTTCTATTTCCACCAATCATCAAACATTGACGCTGGTACTTGTCTTTTATGCTCACTTACTGTGTAACGTTTTTCAATTTTCTCTGCAACGTCAGCTGGAACTGCTTTACCTTCTAAATAATCATCTAATTGATCATAAGTAATACCTAACTCTGTTTCATCAGCTTGACCCGGTTTTTCATCTAATAAATCAGCTGTTGGCATTTTTAAGTACAGTCGCTCGTCTGTACCTAACTCTTGTAATAATGCACGTCCCTGGCGCTTCGTTAATCCCGTTAATGGTAATAAATCTGCACCACCATCTCCGAATTTTGTAAAGAACCCTGTTACAGCTTCTGCAGCGTGATCTGTTCCGATAACAAGTAGCCCTTTTTGTCCACCAATTGCATATTGTGTAACCATACGGATACGAGCTTTCACGTTACCTTTATTGAAATCAGTTAATGATTCACCTAATAAGTTCTCGTATTGATTTGAAAAAGCATCAACGGTTGAAGCGATATCAAATGCAGTTGATTGATCAGCTTGAATAAATTGTAACGCTAATTGTGCGTCATCTTCATCCTTTTGTACTTTATAAGGAAGACGTACAGCGATAAACGTTGCGTTACCACCTTCGTTACGAATTTCTTCAACTGCAAGTTGTGCTAAGCGTCCTGCTAATGTAGAGTCTTGGCCGCCGCTAATCCCAAGTACAAATCCTTTTGCACCTGTTTTTTTTACATAATCTTTTAAGAAATCAACTCGTTTACGAATTTCAACTTTTGGATCAATTACAGGCTGAACATGTAATGCTTTCATAATCTGTTCTTGTAATGTCATTATATTTTCCTCCTATTCATATTAAAGCGGTAAAAAAAATTATGTATTATATTGGTACATACTTCTATCCTTTATTATTTCGCAAAACTAACGAATATACAATAGGATGTGTGTATGAATATGAATGTAGTCATTATAAATAAAGTACTACGCATAATCAATTTTTTTAAACCTTTCAAAAATGTAAGGTTTTTGTCATTTGAATCGATGGAAGGTATTTCCGTACTTTACTAATATAAAAACATAGTTAGTAGAAAGAAGGGCGGAGAAGTAATATGAACATTAGAGAACTCGCATATCGGAATGTAACGCGAAATAGACGGACATACTCAGCCTATTTTTTAAGTAGTGCATTTGCAATTATGGCCTTTTTTGTGTATTCATTTTTTGCGTTTCATCCGGCATTAAGTGCAGGAGAATTGGGGCAGTACGTATTCGTAAGTATGTCTTTTGCACAGTCTATTATTTACTTATTTACATTCTTCTTTATTTTATATTCGATGGGAATGTTTTTAAAAACGAGAAAGCGTGAGCTAGGAATTTTAATGATGCTAGGTATGACGAAATATCAATTAAAGCGTCTTATCTTTTTTGAAAATATTATGATTGGAATAGGGGCAATTATTTTTGGTATTCTTTCAGGTATGTTATTTTCAGGGGTATTAATATTTGCCGCCCCGATGATATTAAAACTAGATATCTCCTTATCCTATTACATACCGATGAAAGCAATTGTTGTAACGAGTATTATGTTTTTCATATTATTTATGATCATATCATTGTTTAGTGCAGGAATGATTCGTAAAAATAAAATTATGAAGTTGTTTAGAGGATCAGCAGAGGCAAAACCGGAACCGAAAGCATCAATCATTTCTTTAATATTAGCAGTAGTGTTGCTTAGTGCTGGCTATATAGGAGCTCTTCTATCGCATGGCGCAATGGTATTTATTATGATGATTCCTGTTACAACGGTAGTTACTATTGGGACGTATTTGTTGTACAAGCAGCTGAGTGTCTTTATTATTCGATTATGTAAAAAAAGTAAACGTTTCTATTGGACACAGACTAATATTATTACGTTATCAGATTTAGCGTATCGCATGAGAGATAACGCAAGAATGTTCTTTATTGTAACCATTATTTCTACTGTAGCATTTTCAGCAATAGGGACATTAGTTGGCTTCGCATCCATGACGAAAGGGATAATGGAGAGACCAATTGCGTTTCATTACCATTCTAAGCAAGGGAATAGTAACGAATCACAACATATACAAATGATTGACAAAGGATTAAAGAAACATAATATAGCAGCTTCAAAAACTAATATTTCGACAAAGAAAACGGAGGAACAGTCGTTAAGAAGCGCCACTTTTATAAAAGAATCAGACTATAAGGAATATGCAAAGTTAACAGGAGAACCATTTAATACTGTAGCAAATAAAGAGGTTGTATTTTTGTCAGCTAATATACCAGGGCCGGCGATGAAAGAAAGAAAAGAAATTACTTTACCCAATATGAATGAACATTTAAAGGTGAAAAAAGTTACTTCATCTTCATTGGGGAAAATATTAAGAGGAAATGTTTATGTAATCTCTAATAATCAATATGATTCATTACAAGATGGATTTATAGAGACAAAAGATTATATGTATAAAACTGAAAGAATGAAAGATGAGATTGAAATTGGTAAAGAGCTTACGCATCAAATTAAACCGCATCAAGAACATTCAACGTTTAGTGCGGAAGAGTACGAACAAAACCAAAGTTTACAAATTGCAGGACCGATTTTATTTGTAGGTTTCTTTATTGGTATAGTATTTTTCGTTTGCGCAGGAAGTTTCCTTTACTTCCGTTTATTCTCCGATTTGGAGGATGATGTTCGCTTGTTCGAAATGATTCGAAAAGTTGGATTGACGAGTGGGGAATTATCGAAGGTAGTTACAATTCGATTGGCGCTTTTATTCTTCGTTCCAATTGGTGTTGCAACATTACATGGGGCAGTAGCCTTAACGGCGTTAGGGCAAATGTTTGAGTACTCATTGTTTAAAGAAAATACAGTTGTATTAAGTATTTTCATAGGTATTCAAGTTGTATACTTCTTACTTATAAGATCCCGTTATGTAAAACAATTGAAAGAGAGATTACGTATGCATTAAATGTGTTTTTTTAACTCGAGTACAAAATTTTCTAAAAAGAGGCAAGTATTGTCAAAAAGTGATAAAATGGAAAAAGCGAGGTGGAAAAATTAATAGAGAGTAAGGGGGGAGAACTATGAAAGCAACAGGAGTTATTCGAAAAGTAGACGAATTAGGACGAATTGTTATCCCTAAAGAATTACGCGATGTATTGGGAATACAAATCAAATCACCGCTTGAAATTTTTGTAGAAGCAGATAAAATCATTTTGCAAAAATATCAACCTTACAATGCTTGCCAAATCACAGGTGATGTTTCAGAACAGAACATATCATTAGCAAATGGAAATATTACTGTTGGGATAGAGGGAGCGGAATATTTAGTAAAAGAAATAGAAAAGTTTTTAAACAAGAGTGAGGTTTAGTCTTAATTTATATTATTTTTCAAATTACATATCATTTTTTTAAAAGACTGTAAGAGGACCATTAATTGGTCCTCTTATTTTGGTTATTAGTTGAACGACACGGGCTGTTACTTCCTACAAATCATAGGGGAAATAAAAAAGTAGTATAGAGTTAGTTAATGATGTTGAGAAATATTTGAAAAGAAGGAAAACAAAAAGAATAAAACGAATGTTACATTTACAAGTATTCAAAAGTGGTCTGAAATGAAAATAATACATTTTCAGGAGGGATTACGATGAGTAGTACAGTGAATAAGCAAAAAGGTATACAATTGATTCCGTTTACCGTAAATAAGGTGGTAGAGCAAGTAAATGAAATTCCACCAGGTGTACAACTGATTCACGCTCCACAAGTATGGGAAAAGAGTGTGAAGGGGCAAGATGTAGTCGTTGCCGTATTAGATACAGGGTGTGATACCAATCATATAGATTTAAAGGATCGTATTATCGGCGGAAGAAATTTCACAAAAGATTATGAAGCTGATCCAAATGTGTATCTTGATAATAACGGACATGGTACTCATGTAGCGGGCACGATTGCTGCGACTGAAAATGGTGTCGGTGTATTGGGAGTTGCACCACTTGCTAAAATGTTAGTATTAAAAGTTTTAGCGGGAGATGGTTCTGGAAGTTATGAGCAAATTATTGAGGCAATTCATTATGCTGTAAATTGGAGAGGGCCGAATCAAGAGAAAGTGAGAATTATTTCAATGTCACTTGGTGGTCCGCAAGATGTTCCAGAATTACATGAAGCAATTCAAAATGCGGTAAATCAGGATGTTCTCGTTGTATGTGCTGCTGGAAATAATGGAGATTGCGATGATGAAACAGAGGAATTAGATTTCCCAGGTGCTTATTCTGAGGTAATTGAAGTTGGTGCTGTTAATTTAGAGCGGAAGATTACATGTTTTAGTAATTCAAATCAAGAAATTGATCTAGTAGCGCCAGGTGATGAAATATTATCTACGTATCCAGATGGGAAATATGCTGTGTTAAGTGGAACTTCCATGGCGACGCCGCATGTTGCTGGAGCGCTCGCCTTGCTCATTAAACAGTGTGAGAAAGAATATGGTCGAAAGTTATCGGAGCCGGAAATATATGCACAACTCATTAAAAGAACTGTACCTTTAGGGTACGAACGTACATCTGAAGGAAATGGATTAATAGATTTATTAAAAGAATAGCCATATTAAAAAACATCTCATATTCATATGAGATGTTTTTTAATATGGCTCTGTCGCATGTAATACAACTTGTAACAAACCTGGGAATCTAGCATTTAAATCTTCTTCACGAATTGAAATGAAACGTTGTGTTCCTTCAAGGCGCGTGTACATAACACCTGACTCACGTAAAACTTTGAAATGGTGAGATAAAGTTGATTTCGCAATAGGAATGTTTAAAGCTCCACAAGATTGTTCGTTTTTCTCTAGTAACATATTTACAATTTGTAAACGAATTTGATCGCTAAGTGCATATAAGACAGAAGAAAATTGAATTTCTTCTCGATTTGGATGATAGAGTGTACGCATATTTCACCTGCTTGTATAAGTTGAGATATTTGCACTATAACATATAAAGTGGTATATTTCTATTGTTCGAATATATTCGAACAATAGAAATATAGGGGGAGAAGAAATGAAGTATACAAAATTGCAAAAGGCAGGATTAAATATTTCAAAGTTGGGTTTAGGTACAAATGCAGTAGGGGGACATAATTTATATGCTGATGTGAATGAAGAAGAAGGAAAGCAATTAGTAGAAGAAGCTATTCAGCAAGGGATTACATTTTTTGATACAGCAGATTCATATGGTGTCGGTAGATCTGAGGAAATGGTAGGAGAAGTATTAAAGGGAAAACGCCATAAGCTTATACTTGCTACAAAAGGTGGAATTCAACCGTTATTAAATGGAGAAACTTATATTAACAATGAACCAAGTTATTTAAGAAATGCTGTGGAGAATAGCTTAAGAAGGTTACAGACTGATTATATTGATTTATATTATTTGCATTTTACAAATTCTGAAACAAGTTACATAGATTCAATCGGAGAGCTTACTCGTTTAAAAGAAGAAGGGAAAATTCGTTCAATTGGAATATCGAACGTAAACATAGAACAATTAAAAGAAGCGAACCAACATGGTCATATAGATGTTGTACAATCTCCGTACAATATGTTAGAACGTACGGCTGAGGAAGAACTGTTGCCGTATTGTATAGAAGCGGGTATTTCATTTATTCCATATGGGCCTCTTGCTTTTGGAATATTAGGCGGAAAATATACAGAAGATTTTAAATTGAACGAAGTCGATTGGCGCCAAAATGTAAATCTATTTGAAGAAAATACATATAAGAGTAATTTTAAGAAAGTGGAAAAGTTAAAAGGGCTAGCTAAAGAAAATGATATTGAAGTGTCTCATTTAGCGTTAGCATGGTTATTAAATAAAGAAGGAATTGATACAGTTATACCTGGTGGAAAGCGGGCAGAGCAAATAAGAGAAAGTGTGAAAGCGGTAGACGTTTCATTGAATAAAAGAGTCATGAAAGAAATCCAATCTATTTTAGAAGATTAGTGAAACAGAGGGATAGTACCCTCTGTTTATATAAGGAGAAGGTCTAAATGAATAGAGTACTAGCTGTATTTTTCACGATAATGTTTATGATCGGTACAGATACTTTCTTAATTTCACCACTGTTGCCGACATTACAACAGGTGTATCATGTTTCAACCGAGTTGTCAGGATGGATGGTGAGTTCGTATGCTTTAGGGTATGCTGGATTTGCGCTTATTGCTGGTCCTATATCAGATGGATTAAACAGAAAAAAAGTGATGGTACTAGGTATGAGTTTTTTTGCAATAAGTACGTTTTTGTGTGGAATTGCACCGAGTTTTTTATGGATGCTAACATTTAGATTTTTAGCAGGTGTAAGTGCAGCTTTTGTATCTCCACAAGTGTGGGCATCCATTCCGCTCCTTATAGAGAAAAAGCAAATTGTGAAAGCAATTGGGGTTGCAACAGCAGGGTTATCAATCTCTCAAATTTTAGGGCTGCCAATGGGAGCTTATTTAGCAACGATACATTATACGATGCCATTCTACTTCATTGGTATATTATCAGCACTACTTGTCATTCTTATTTATGTTGTATTACCAGAAATACAACCGGTTTATATAAGTGGAAATAAAAAATCTATCTTAAAGCGTTATAAACAATTACTTACAGATTCAAAGGTTTCACTTTCCTATTTTGCCTACTTTATTTTTCAAACCGGAAATTTTGCTGCATTTTCATTCTTTGGTGTATGGCTTTTCGTTCAATTTGGGTTACAGGTTCATGAAGTAGGTACGGCTATGCTTGTACTAGGATTAGGAAATTTAGCTGGTAATATTTTGGGCCCTAGACTCGTAAATAAAATTGGTTACAATTTTTCTTTCTATGGTGGAATTGTATTTACAGCAGTGTTATATGTAATACTCCCTTATTTAAAGAGTATTATATTTGTTGAATTATTTTTCTTTGTTTTATTTTTTGTGACAGGAATTTTGTTTGTATTAATGATGGGACACTTACAAAACATGTCTACTATAGCAAGAGGAACAGGTGCTGCTCTTGCAAATGCCTCGATGTATATTGGCCAAATGATTGGTGCGGCAATAGCAGGAATGTTATTTGCAACATCTCATAATTTTATATTAGTAGGTAGCTTTACTGCGTTATTATATGTTTTAGCTTTATTTCTGTTTAGAAAAAGTGAAAACATTAATAAAGATAATGAAAAAGGAATTGCATCATAAAGTTTTAGTAAATCAAAAAGCACTTTTTTGGTTAAGTCTAAAAGGTACTTTTCTTTTTGATTGCATAGTTGCTGCATTTTCATTATGTATACCTGCATCTTTAATAATTCGTTGTTCAGCTATATTATTGAAAAAGAATTGTAATAAAATTATGGAAAAATAAAAAATCCCTATGGTGATAGGGATTTATATATCGGCATATAGCTCCTCGGAAAAGGATATACCTAGTTTAACATATAGAAGTACTTATATTTGTGAAATAGATGTGAAAGTAATGTGAAAAATATTGTAACAAAAAGCACTGTTTTAGCTAATGTAACTAAAACAGTGCTTTTCTTTTTGATTGAACAGTTGCTGCATTTTCATCATGTATACCTGCATCTTTAATAATTCGTTGTTTTGCTTTATTTAATAGATGGTTCACTGCTTCACCAAAATAGTTAGCTTCGCTTTTTGTGCGGGCTTCTCGTAAACATTTATAGTTTTCTAGCAGTTCCTCTTTTTCGGAGTTTGTTAAGAAATCTTCTATTTTCTTTTTTGTCATACGAAACACCCTTTCTCCTGACAAACGACGCAATAGAAAATATTTATTTCTCATTATAACAATAATTTTAAAAGAAAGTATACACTAACGTCGCAATAATTTGTCAATTTCTTGAATCTTCTCATCAGCTTTCCCAATTTGCGTATTTTTAGCCTGTTCGCCACCAAGAGCTTGATGTAGTAAGAAAGTTTGACCGGAAATAGCAGTTACAATGGATACTTTTATAATTTCTTTTATTGCGGTGACATCGAATAAAACGAGTCCGAGAAGTGCGGCTAGGCTACCCGTAAAAATATCAGTTAAAAATCCAAAATGAAAAAATGTTTTCAAACGGCGTGGAAGCAATAACTTACCTTGGTTATTGATTAGATGGGAAACGAAGCCAGTAATGCCACCAACGAGAACAGCGGTTAGCCAATGATACATTTCCATCGAATCCACTCCTTTTAGTGAATAAGATTCGATTATTTTATATTGATTCCTTTTAATATTTCATATAAGCATATTGAGAAAGTTTGTTTGGGTATATTTTGTATTCAATTTAATTATAACGGAAAATTCAGATATATTTCAGTCTATTATATGAATCATTTTTACAATAATATGAATGCAGAAAGGGGTGCGTGATATGAATATAGATTATCGAATAAGAAGTGTAGATGGTTATACAAAAAAAATAGGGGAATTAGTAAGCATGCTTGAGCATACGAGAGCTGTAACATTAGGCGAAGTAAGAAATTTATCAGTTGAGCAATTAGATTTAATTATGCAGAGTAGCGGGAATTCAATTGGTGCCTTATTAAAACATATAGCAGCTATTGAAAAAGTTCATCAGCTTATTTCATTTCAAGATCGTGACTTTACAAAAGAAGAATTAGAAATATGGGAAGATGCACTGTATTTAGGGGAAGCGGATAGAGCGATCCGTGGTCATGAAATACAGTATTATGTACAACTTCTACAAAGTGTTCGAGAAGAATCTCTGAAGTATTTAAGTGAACAAGGTGATAAGTGGCTCATGTCAGAAAGAAAGTGGCCTAACGGTGTAGTATATAACCAGCACTATCTTTGGTTTCATGTGCTAGAAGATGAAATTAGTCACCGAGGACAAATTAGAATGCTCAAAAACAAGTTATTTGAAAATTACGTTAAATGATGTAGCTTTTTATAGGAGAATTCCATATAATGAGAGTAATTAAAATAAGAACGGGGTGATGTGTTATGGCGAAAATAACTTATATGAATAATAAACCAAATACAAAGGTGGATGGAAAGGGCGAAACGATATAAGTGAGCGCACTATCCTTCCACTTAGCTAAAACTAGGGAGGATATCAATTTGAATCAAAATATTTTAGAATCGTATGGCTGGGATTCTTTTTTTGAGGAACAAGCTGTAGAGAAATTTGAAGTAGGTCGTATTTTACTTGAGCATAAGCATATATATCGCATTATTTGTAACGATGGTGAATATATGGCAGAACTGTCTGGGAAGTTTCGGCATGAAGCAGTAACGAAGGGAGATTATCCAGCTGTTGGTGATTGGGTGTATATAAAGAAAATAGAGAATGAAAAGAAAGCTATCATTCATAGTATTTTTCCGAGAAGAAGCTCTTTTTCTAGACAAGAGGCTGGTACTCGAACGGAAGAACAAGTAATAGCAGCGAATGTAGATTATCTATTTTTAGTGAATGCACTTAACCATGATTTTAATGTAAGAAGAATGGAACGTTATTTACTTTTAGCGTATGAAAGCGGTGCAATGCCTGTAATTGTTTTAACAAAGAGTAGTTTATGTGAGGACATGGAACAGAAAATTGTTGAAACGGAAGCTGTGGCAATTGGTGTTCCAATCTTCGTCGTTGATAGTTTAGAGCATACTGGTATTGAATCGTTGCAGCAATTTGTTTCTTCAGGGAAAACAATTGCTTTAGTCGGATCATCCGGTGTTGGGAAATCCACTTTGTTAAATGCACTTATAGGAATTGAAGTAGCAAAAACGGGAGATATTCGTGAGGAAGATAGTAAAGGAAGACATACGACAACTCATCGTGAATTGTTCCGATTACCGAGTGGTAGTTTAGTTATTGATACTCCCGGCATGAGGGAATTGCAACTTTGGGAAGGAAGCGAAGCGATTCAAACAACATTCTCTGATATTGAAAAACTCGCGACAACATGCCGTTTTCGTGATTGTAAGCATGAGAATGAACCAGGATGCGCGGTGCATAGTGCAATTGATAACGGACTTATTACGATAGATCGTTTGAAAAGCTATAAAAAATTACAAAGAGAACTGGCGTATTTTATGAGAAAACAAGATGCAATCCTTGCCAGAGCAGAGCGTGATAAGTGGAAAAAGCTTTCTAAACAACATAAAAAAATGTAAAAACCAAAGGGTGCCCTTTGGTTTTTTCTATTTGTAAATTTTATAATAATATTATTTATATATATAGACAAAGAGAAATTAATTGTTTAAACTTTACAAAGTATTCATCATAATAGGTTATGAAAATAATAATTAGGGATTGGGAAATATTAATAATTAACTCAATTTAACTTTTAAATTTGAAAATTAGGAGGTTCATAATGGGTAAACTATTAAATTTGTTTCGTGATATGAAAGTAGCAAAAAAGCTATTAATTTCATTCTTTGTAATTTTAATTGCGGCTGTGTCTATTATCGGAGGCATGTCTTATCAAACAGCCAAAAAGAATTTTGAATCACAAATTAAGAGTAGTGCCAACGACAATATAAAAATACTGGATAATTTAATCAATCAAATGATTGATGCAAAATTTAATGATGTGAATAATTTTGCACGGGTGATTCAGGGGAATATGTATCAAGGAGATAATCAGGATGAATTAAGAAAAATATTATCTCAATATATAAATTTAAATAAAGATGTTGAACAAGTATATGTTGCCGGAAATGATAAAAAATTTGTGCAAGAACCAAATATACAAATGGCAGCAGATTATGATCCAACAGCACGACCTTGGTATAAAGATGCAGTGGCAAAACAAGGTGGTATTGTTGTTACTGAGCCGTATAAGGCAAAAGGAAATGGACATATTGTCGTAACAATCGCAAAACAAACAGAAGATAAAAATGGGGTTGTTGCGCTAGATTTAAGTTTAGATAATTTATTAAAAACATCAAAGTTAATTAATATTGGTAAAAAAGGATATGCCTTCATTTTAGATGGAAAGCAAAAAATAATTGCTCATCCACAAGAAAAATCAGGAGAAAAAGCGGCTGATTCTTGGGCAAAGAAAATTTATGAAGATAATCACGGTGCTTTTTCATATTCTTATGGCGGTAATGAAAAGAATATGGTATTTGCTACAAATGTAAAAACAGGTTGGAAAATTGGTGGGACTATGTACTCAAGTGAAGTAATTGAAGCTGCTCAACCTGTATTTTATAATATGTTAATTGTTATGCTTATCTCATTAGTAATAGGTGGAGCACTTATTTATTTTGTAACACTTTCAATTACGAAGCCTTTAAAGAGATTAGTTGTTACCTCTAAAGAAATAAGTGAAGGGGATTTAACGCAAACAATTGAAATTCATTCTAATGATGAAATCGGCCAACTTGCTAAAGGCTTTAATGAGATGACGAATTCGTTACGGACGTTAATCGGAAGAATTAACGATTCAGCTGGGCATGTTGCAGCGGCATCAGAAGAGCTAACTGCAAGTGTAAGGCAAGCAAGTGAAGCGACTGAGCAAATCACAATCGCAATGGATGAAATATCAAGTGGGGCAACGACGCAAACAACAAGCGTAGAAAATGGTGCTATGTTGCTATTTGATGTAACGGAAGGAATTCAGCATGTAGCAAATAGTTCATCATCTATTAATACGGCTTCCGCACATACTCGTGAAAAAGCAGAAGATGGTGGGAAACTAGTAGGAAGAACAGTAAACCAGATGCAGTCTATTGCAGAATCTGTGTCACAATCAGATGCAGTTATACAATTACTAAATAATAAATCAAAACAAATTGGTGATATTTTAGAAGTAATTCAAAATATTGCAGATCAAACAAACCTTCTAGCTCTAAATGCGGCGATTGAAGCTGCAAGAGCCGGTGAGCATGGAAGAGGTTTTGCGATTGTTGCAGATGAAGTACGTAAATTGGCAGAGCAGTCTAGCGTATCTTCTAGTGAAATTAGTAAATTAATATGTGAAATACAAGATGATATGGGTAAGACAGTCAAATCTATGAATCATGTAAATGAGGAAGTTCAATCTGGACTTGTTATCGCAAATGAAACGAAGCAAAACTTTGCTGAAATTTTACAATCTACAAATGAAATAGCTAATCAAATTAAGACGATGGTTGAAACGGCTAATGGAATGTCAAAAGGGGCAAATGAAGTATCTATTTCGGTAGGACAAATTGCAATGACAGCACAAAATAATGCAACAAGCACACAAAATGTTGCGGCTTCAGCTGAAGAACAGCTAGCTTCGATGGAGGAAATTGGATCCGCAGCGGGCACGTTATCTCAAATGGCTGAAGAGTTACAAGGACTAATTGACAGATTTAAAGTTTAACAGAGAACAGGCTGTCCCTAAAATAGAAGTATGTATTGGGAGAGTCTGTTTTATTATGTAAATTTAAATGTGGGATGTAGAGTCCTCTTATGACGTTTAAAATGGTATTTTGCATAATATTTGTCGAAAAATAGAGGTATTTGTTAGCTTTGTGTATAATTGTTAACCTATAGAATACAAATAAAAGGAGAGTATTATGGGAGTGTACTGGGGGACAAAAAGACATTCTTGGCTTAGTTACGTTTCATTTTGGCTAAGTATTTCATTTTTTATTGTTTTTCTAATTGAAGTGTTTATATTAAAAACACTTTCGAATAGCTCGGTGCAAATTGTTAAATATTTTTATTTTATACTTGTACCAGTAAATATTTTTCTTAGTTTAAAGTTACTATTTAAGAAGAATGAAAAGAAAGCGTTACCTATTTTTAGTTTCATTGTCTCATTATTATTCGCAATTTTAATAATCGTATTAGTTTTAGCAGCTATAGGGAAGTTCTTTTAAGGGGAGTGGTATAAGTCACTCTCCTTTTTTATTTGTGTTAGTCTTACTATATGTAAAAGTGTGAATGCTGTAAGCTAATAAAAGCGGACAGTAGAGAATATTTGCATTGATTAAAGTCTGATGTTATTTGAACTTGTAAGAGAGTATGGAGTAATGAGGTAATATACATAATAATGGAGATAGAATTAGTTGTTTTATAAGTATGTATGAAGCAAATGAATACGGTAAGAACGGTGATATATGGTACAATAGCTATGGATAGTGATAGAGATAAAGGGTATATAAAATACTCATCGTTTTTAGTAAGAGAGGGGTTATCTTATGCTATACGAGGATTTGGAGACATTATTTCAAACAGCTCCGAAAGAAGATAGAGGCGGATGGAAATATATAATCCAAGAACAAAATGATACATATAAAATTGTTGATGAAATTCTGAAAAATCAAATGAGTGTCGAATTGTATTTTAATGAATACGATGAGGTGAAAATCACTTTATATAAAGATGGAATTCCCATTACGACTATGCAAAGAATTGCGATTTCAAAAGTTGAATTAGACGAAGATGAAGAGGGTATTCAATTTGTTTTAGAGCGCATGCCTAGTCGAATGATTCGGTTGCAATTAAAGCCATATTTAGCATTAGAAATGGGGCCGTACTGGGAAGTATGTGATGATTGTGAATGAACATAAAAAAGCATCCAATAACATGGATGCTTTTTTATGTTTTTTGAAGTTGTTTAAATGCAATGATTGGAAGTATAACAATACTTACCCATCCGATGATAGGATATAGAATGTGAAGTAAGTCACTGTAACCGATGTAACTAAAGCAATAACTAATTAGTAAAATAAAGAAAATAATATTGTTATTTTTCCACCCAGTAATAGATTGCATCTGTTTTGTCATTCCGAACACATTACCAACTAAAGTTGTGAAAACTTCACCGAAAATAATGAGAACGAAGAAGAAGTGAAAAGTTGCATTAAATCTTCTTATGACTTCAGCCATTGGGATGTTATATTGATAAAATTGATCGACTGATAAGATTGCTAAATGGCTGCATAATAAAATTAAAGAAAGTCCAGCACCCCCTAAAATCCCACCCCAAAAAATGGCTTTTCGATCCTTAACTTCACTGGCTAATGGGACGAGAACACTTTGGGCGAGAGAAAGATTTAAGGCGACATATGTAATAGGGCTAGTAATCCATTTCATATTCCAACTCTCTGCAGGAATAGTGTTATTAATGGAAGGTGTACCGTGAAAAAAGGTTGTAATAGCAAGTCCGATAATAAAAATCATCATAATAGGTACGACAAGTGTATTTACTTCAAAAACACCTTGTAATCCGCGGCTACTTATAATGAGACAAGCGATAACTGTAATGAGAATACCGAGTTGTCTTGGTAAGCGAAGTTGCTCTTCAAATACTGCACCAGCCCCTGATAACATAACGCTCGTTACGCCGAATAAAACGAGTAATAATAATGTGTTTACAACATTCCCAAATACATCCCCAAATAAATATTTGTTAAATTCTTGCGCTGAAAATGCCCCAATTTGCGATGAAAGTAACATCATCTTTGTGCCGAGCCAAATAAAAAAAAATCCACTTACACATATGCCAATTGTCCCATATAATCCATTCACTGTGAAAAATTCAACAATTTCTCGTCCAGTAGCAAATCCAGCTCCAACGACAGTTCCGATATAAGTAGCAGCTACTTTCTTTGCTACTTGCCATTGTTGATTGTCCATGTTATCCCTCTTTCTACTATGATGAGCTTGATGTACTATTATGCATATGTATGAGCTTGGACAATTAGACGTATGAAGTGTTTGAAAAAATACATGAATTAAATGATATTAGGGAAGTATTAAAGGTGTTAAAACTTTGTTACATATAAGCCGATTGTTCGAAAGGAAAGGGAATGTATGGTAAAATGTAATTAGGTTATTAAAAGATAAACATTACAAAATGATAAGAGGAGTGGGTTGTATGAGTACGAAAACAAATGTTGTTGAAGTATTAAACAAGCAGGTAGCAAACTGGAATGTGTTATATGTGAAACTACATAATTATCACTGGTATGTGACAGGGCCACACTTCTTTACATTACATGAGAAATTTGAAGAGTTTTATAATGAAGCTGGAACGTATATTGATGAGTTAGCAGAACGTATTTTAGCTTTAGAAGGTAAACCATTAGCGACAATGAAAGAATATCTCGCAACATCTAGTGTCAGCGAAGGGACAAGCAAAGAATCTGCAGAAGAAATGGTGCAAACATTAGTGAATGATTATTCTGCACTTATTCAAGAATTAAAAGAAGGTATGGAAGTTGCGGGCGAAGCTGGCGATGAAACATCAGCTGACATGTTGTTAGCAATTCATACAACATTAGAACAACATGTATGGATGCTAAGTGCATTCTTAAAATAACGATAAATATATAGAAACCCATTGAAAAATTATTTCAATGGGTTTTTTTATGATTTTTCAGTTTTCTTTTATGCTATAATATAGTAAAAAGGAGGCGATGCGATGTTTCGCTTTTTCAGAACTGGAAAAGAAGAGCGGGAAATTACGAAAGATGAATTAGAACAAGCGATGGCTCAGTTTTTAGAAACGAATGCTAATATTGTTTATACAGTATTAGTAAATGACGATTATACAGTGAATTATGATTTGTTAAAACCGTATTTACCTGCATTTCCAACAAATGATTTTCTCATAACGAAGGAAACGCTTGAGGTATTTGAACATACAGCAGAAAATTTAAACCTAGTGAAAGAAATTGATGTCGTACAAAAAGCAGTAGATCAATACGTAACAGAAAAAGAAATGTTCCCAATTGTTGAAGGTAGCGAAGATCGCCTCATATGCGGAATGAAACTAGGACCTTACTTAAATCGTAGCTTAAAAAGAGACTTATATATTTCAGAAAAACATTATTTAGTTTCAAGTAAACCAGATAGAAAAAAACAAAAGAGCGGGTAGATGTAATGAAAACAACAATACATATATTGTTGTCTTTTTTTGTTTGTTAAAATATTGATTTTTCAGTCTATTTTCATTTATACTAAATGCATTGGACAGGGAAGAGTAACTATTAAGCATCATTCTGAGAATAAGATATTGTTAGCGTAGGTTATACAAAGTGGTATAAAGATTCGCAAAAAAATATTATAAAAGGTTTCGGGGGAATTGGTACATGAAAAATAGTATGACTTACATTCAATTATTAAATGAAACGTTACGTTGTTATGCAAATAAAGGAAGTTTTGAAGCGTACAATTATATAATGGAAAATGCTACAGGTGTAATAGGGAATGAGGCGCAAATATATAATTTTAAGTATGCGCTCGCAAGTGCATCGGGACTTGAAAAAGAAGCATTACATTTAATGAGAGAGGCCATTATAGAAAAGGGATTCTGGTATGGAAATGAGTATTTAATTTCGGACGATGATTTAAAATCACTACATAAATTTGAAGAATTTCATACAATGGTTCAATTATGTAAAGAAAGAGAAGGATTAGCACATAAAACGGAAAGACCAGACGTGAAATATATATACAGCAAGAAAGAGGGAAATCTACTACTTACATTACATGGTGACCAAGAAAATATTCAAATAGTAGAGCCATATTGGAAATCAGTTTTGACACAAGATTACACGTTAGCTTTACCACAGTCTTCACAAATTCAGTTTTCAGATGGATTTGTTTGGGATGATCTAGAGAGAGGGAAAGGGGAATTAAAAGAGCATTACAATAAGTTTATAGAAAATCATACAGTAGAAAATGTAATAATTGGTGGTTTTTCTGCAGGGGCAAGAGTAGCTTTATATACGATTTTACAAAAAGATATAGATGTAGATGGTTTTGTTTTTATGGCACCCTGGCTTCCCAAGATTGAAGAATGGGATGAGTTGTTGAGTGTGCTGCAGGATAAACATATAAAAGGATATATAGTATGCGGGGATCAAGATGAAGATTGTTTCGAATCCGTGCAGCAATTTGTACAACTATTAAGAGATAAGAATATAGAACATAAGTATAAAGTTGTGCCTGACTTAGATCATAATTATCCTATTAACTTTGATGAGCTATTAAAAGAAGCTATTGAATATATAGGAAATGAAAACAATAAGTAGTAAGAAAAAGAGATGCATCATATGTAATGCATCTCTTTTTAGAATTATAAATTAAAAGCATTTGCTAGTAAGCGATAAGACTTTAATTTATGTTCGAATTGATGAGTAATCGTGACAATCATAAATTCGTCAGTATTGTATGCTTTGCTTAAGTTTATTATTTTTTCTTTTACAGAAGACGGATCACCAACAATCATACGTTGACGATTTTCTTTTATACGGAATAAATCATAAGCGCTGTATGAATAATTTTGAGCAGTTTCAATAGAAGGTGTACCAGTAGTTGGTTTTCCTTGCTCTAATAATAAGATTGATAAATCTAAACTAGAAGCAATTTTTTCTGCTTCTTCATTTGTTTCTCCGCAAATAACAAAAATAGCAACGATTGACTTTGGTTTATCTCCTAAAAATGAGGGCTGATATTGTTCTTGGTAAGCCCTCATAACTTCAGGGCCTCCAAAGCCATTAATAAATTGTGCAAATGCGAAAGAAGCTCCGTTGTTTGCAGCAATTTTAGCGCTCTCTCCACTAGAACCGAGCATCCACATTTCAGGAGATGTTGGGATAACTGGAGTGGCTTTTAAGTTTGCATAGTGATGGTTTTCTGGTACTTGATCATGTATGTACATTGCAACGTCTGCAATTTGTTCTGGATATTGATCAAGTGAGACCATTTTCCCTTCTTGAAGTGCGCGAGTTGCTATTGGCATACCACCAGGGGCTCTACCAACACCGAGATCGATACGATTTGGATACAGTGCTTCTAAAACACGGAAATTCTCAGCGACTTTATATGGGCTATAATGCGGTAACATAACACCACCTGAACCGACTCTAATATGGTCCGTTTTTGCGGCAATATGAGAAATAAGTATTTCTGGACTTGAACCAGCTAAGCCTACGGAATTATGATGTTCGGATACCCAAAAACGTGTGAATCCGAGTTTTTCAACTTCTTGTGCAAGCGTAACTGTATGTGAAAAAGCTTGGGCTGCTGTGCTACCATCTGAAATAGGTGATTGGTCTAATACACTTAACTTGATCATAGAATATACCTCTCAATCTTAATGTACATCCTATTATATATTTACTTATGAAAAATGCGTAGTGAAATGCTCAAAATGAAAAGCGGATAATCTTATTTCCGCTTTTAATGAGAAAATCCGCGTTCATAATGATTCATTTCGACTAGATTTAAAATATATTCATAGTTGTCAATTTCACGTTTTAGCTGTTCACGTTCTTTTGCAGATAGTGTCATATTGCTAAGTTTTTTACATAAGTTTTGTTTCTTTAATTCTAAATGTTTTTTTGTAGCATGGTAGTCATAAGTATGTTTCATTTTTAACCACTCCTTCTTTGCAGTTGCTATATTATACGAAGCATAAAGAAATATGAAATCTGTCTCTTATGTATTTTTAGTGAATATTCAAATTGCAATGGTGTTATGTTTATGGAGATCTATGAATAAAATGCACTAAACCACTAACGTCCATTTGATGAAATAAGGGGTGGAATTGTGCAGAAAGATATAATGTGTAACACTGAAATGGATGAAGCGTTAAAAGTTATAGATAAAGGATTGAAGAAGACGATAAGTCCAAAACAAATTATTGTAGTGGGAGCTGGTATGGCTGGATTAGTTTCAGCATCTTTATTAAAGGCTGCAGGACATGATGTGAAAATTTTTGAAGCAAACAACCGGGTAGGTGGCCGTATAGAGACAGTTAGAATGGAAGATACCGGATTATATTTAGATGTGGGAGCAATGAGAATTCCGTATACACATAGGTTAACGATGGCATATATAAGAAAATTTGGGCTACAGGTGAGTCCTTTTATTAATAGGAATGAGACGGATATTATTTATGTAAATGGACGGAAAACGACGTTGAAACAATATGAAAAGGATCCGAGTATTTTAAGGTATCCTGTGGAAATGAACGAAGTGGGAAAAACGTCTGAAGAACTATTGTTATTAGCAGTACAGCCGATAATAAATTTTATTAAAAGAAATCCAGAGAAAAATTGGGATGTTGTAGTGAAGGATTTTGGGAGATATTCCACAGGACAATTTTTAAAGTATCATCCTTATCAGTATAATACTTACTTTTCGCCAGTAACAATTGAGATGATCGGTGTTCTATTAGATTTAGAAGGTTTTTTAGAGCGGTCGTTTGTAGAGACTTTACGATTTCTATACATTATGCAAGAGGAGAGCGGATTTTGTGAAATTATGGGCGGGAATGATAGATTACCAAAGTCATTTTTACCGCAATTAGAAGAAAATATTATATATAATCAAAAATTAATGAAGTTACATCAACACGATAATGGTGTGACAGCTTTCTATCGGAACGAGGAAACTTTTGAATATTGTAGTATTACAGGAGATTTAGTTATTGTTACTATCCCGTTTTCGACAATGCGTTTTGTAGAAGTAGATCCGTTTGATTCTATATCTCATGAAAAATGGAAAGCAATTCGTGAATTGCATTACATGCCTGCGACGAAAATAGGAATTCAATTTAAAAGCAGATTTTGGGAAGAACAAGGGCAATTAGGTGGCAGAATTATAACAGATTTGCCAATTCGTTATGCCTATTATCCAAGTCATGGAATTGGAGAAAAAGGACCTGCTATGATGTTAGGTAGCTATACATGGTCTTACGATGCATTGTTATGGGATGGTTTATCAAAAGGCGATCGTATTTATTACGCCTTACACAACTTAGCAACAATATTAGGAGGTCAAGTGTATGATGAGTTCATATCTGGAATATCAAAAAGCTGGACATTGGATCCGTATGCGCTTGGAGGATTTGCGCTTTTTCAAGCAGGTCAAGAATCTGAGCTACAACCAGCGATTGTCAAACCAGAGGGGAGAATATTCTTCGCTGGAGATCATACAACGCTATATCACGGATGGATTCAAGGTGCGATTGAATCTGGAATTTTTGTAGCGATGGAAGTGAATGAGTAAAATGTGTTTAATTCAGAAAATTCTTTACTATATAAATTGAGATGGATATTATTATATATAAAAGAATTATAGGGAGTGTTTACAGTGAATCCGTTATTATTCGATTTTCCTTCTGAATTTTATACTGACAGGCTTTTTATTCGAATGCCGAAACCAGGAGATGGTAAAGTTGTATATGATGCAATTCAAGCTTCAATACAAGAACTAAAACCTTGGATGGCTTTTGCACAAAAAGAGCAAACAGAGGAAGAAATAGAAGAAAGTATTAGAAAATCACATATTCAATTTTTGCAACGTGAAGATTTAAGATTACTAGTATTTTCGAAAGAAACAGGTGAATTTATTGCTTCAGCCGGATTACATCGTATTAATTGGGATATACCTCAATTTGAAATCGGATATTGGATTGATACAAGGTTTAGTGGAAAAGGCTATATGGTAGAGGCTGCGAAAGGTATAACGGATTACGCTTTTTCTGAATTGAAAGCAAACCGTGTAGAAATTCGTTGTGATTCTTTCAATAAGAAGAGTAGAGCGATACCTGAGAAATTAGGCTTTAAGTTAGAAGGTACGTTAGAAAGTGCGAGCGTTGCGGTAGATGGAAACGGATTAAGGGATATGTGTGTATTTGCTATGACTAGAAATACATATGAAAAAGAAGAGCTGTAAGAAAACAGCTCTTCTTTTTATGCATTATGGTACAGGATGTCCATTAGAGCTTTCGAAAATTGTAAACCATTGTTGACGGTCTAAGTTAACTTTTGTAGCAAGAGCGGCCGTTTTTACACGATCTAATTTACCAGATCCAACGATTGGCATCATGTTAGCTGGATGCGCAAGTAACCAAGCATACATAACCGTATCGATACTAGTAACACCTAGCTCAGTAGCAACTTTTTGCACAGTTTCACGTACACGTACGGCGCGTTCTGATTGACCAGTAAAGATTTCCCCACCAGCAAGAGGTGACCAAATCATTGGATTGATTCGTTTTTCTTGGCATAAATCAATTGTCCCTTTTTCAAAGTGCTCAAGCTGCAATGCAGAAACTTCAATTTGGTTCGTAATAAGCGGGAAATCTAAGTAAGAACTTAACATATTAAATTGTGAAGGTAAGAAGTTAGATACACCGAAGTGACGAACTTTTCCTTCTTGTTTTAATTGTGAAAATGCCTTTGCCACTTCATTTGGATCCATAAAAGGGTCGGGACGATGAATAAGTAATACGTCAATATAATCTGTATGTGAATTTTTTAGTGATGCTTCTGCACTTTGAATAATGTGCTCTGCACTAGTATTGTAGTGAGCAACATATCGCTCTGGAAATTTTGGTGATGGGGGAGCGATTCCACACTTTGTAATAATTTGCATGTTTTCTCGTAAGGAAGGCTTTAATTGTAAAGCTTCTCCAAACAATCCTTCACACGTATATCCGCCGTAAATGTCAGCGTGATCAAAAGTAGTAATTCCCATATCCATACAATCTTCAATGAAAGAAAGTAATTCTTGTTTCGTCATATTCCATTCTGCTAAACGCCAAAATCCTTGAATAATACGAGAGAATTCTAGCGTTTCATTCATTTGAACTCGTTCCATTATAAGTACCCCCTTGATGAATGATTATTATTTTGAAAAGGCTTTCTTACTACGTATTATTATATAGTTTGGGGGGCGTACATACAATAAATATGTTTTGCTAAAAAAATGATTTTCTCTATATGCTATAATGTAGAAACATATAGCTATAAGGAGATGTAAGGAATGATTCCAGTAACAATATTAACTGGTTTTCTTGGATCAGGGAAAACGACTTTATTAAATCGTATTTTATCAGAAAATCACGGTAAGAAATTAGCGGTGATTGTAAATGAAATAGGACAAATTGGCATTGATAATCAGTTGATTATGAATGTGGAAGAAGAAATTATGGAAATGACAAACGGTTGTCTATGTTGTACTGTACGTGAAGATTTACTTGTTGCTTTAAAACAGTTACTGGACGTAAAAGCAGAAGGGAAAATGGATTTTGATGGTTTAGTAATTGAAACGACTGGCCTTGCAAATCCAGGGCCGATTATTCAAACATTCTTTTTAGATCCAGTCATTCAATCTGCATACCAAATTAATGGTGTTGTAACGGTGGTAGATAGTTATCATATACATAAACATTTTGAAAAAGGATTAGAAGCAAAAGAGCAAATTGCGTTTGCTGATGTCGTTTTAGTAAATAAATTAGACTTAATTGAAGAGAGTGAGAAAGAAAATCTCTTGCATGAAATTCAAGGAATTAATCCGACTGCAAAGTTAATCGAGGCGACTAACTGTGAGGTAGATATACCATCTTTATTACAAATTCAAACGTTTAAAACGAAAGATACGTTGCAAATTTACCCTCATAAAGAACATAACCACTTAGAAGGTGTGAAATCATTTGTATTACGTGAAGAACGTCCGCTAGATTTACAAAAGCTTAATGAGTGGATGTCAGCTGTCGTTCAAGAGCTAGGGGAATATTTATATCGTTACAAAGGAATTTTATCGATAGATGGAGTAGATAAACGTATCGTTTTCCAAGGTGTACATACTTTATTTGCCGCTTCGTACGATAGAGAGTGGCAAGAGGGCGAAGAGCGAGTAAGTGAAGTAGTTTTTATCGGAAGAGATATTAATAAAGAGTGGTTCCAAGAACATTTTGAAGAGTGTGTGAAATAAGTCTGCGTAAATTGCAGGCTTATTTTTATGAGCATTCTATTAGATTGCAAAACAGAATTAAATAAGGGAAAGAAATTAAAAATTGATAAATGTATAATAAAAAGCCTGTTTTCACAGGCTTGTATTTTCGTCTATTAGTAACTCCATTACAACACCTACAACTGGACCTTCATCATCAATATCACCATTTAAGCGGAAACCAAATGATTCATATAGTCCCATTGCAAGTTTGTTGTCTGGATGTAAACTTAAGTAAATTATTTTACATTCGAATTTTTCTTGTAAGAATTGAATGAGTAAGCTAAGGAAACGTTTTGCGTATCCTTTTCCTTGATATTGTTGGTCAATCATAAAGCGATCGAGCCATACGCTTTTATGTTTTTCTGAATACCATCCATACATTGCGTATCCTACAAGTGTTTCTCCATCATATAAACCTACTGACGTTCCGTTTCCTTCATATAATGATTCTGCTAAAGAAAACGCGTTACTTTCAATAAATTGTTGCTGATCTTTTGTGACGTTTAAAGCAACTACTGAACGCCAATTTTTTGCTGTTACTTCACAAATGTGAAGATTCATAATTCCAACTCACCTTCTAAATTAATATAGCTTTAAAGCTAATATGGATAATTTTACTTGTTATTTTGGTCAAGTCAAGGATAAATACATAAAAAGGCAGCTGAATACCAGATTCAGCTGCCTAGAAAATATAATGGATTAGTTTGTTGCTTCTTTCAATGTGTTTACGTTTTCTTCCATTAAAGTGAAGTAATCTTTATTATTTTTCGCATCATCTTCAGAAATAGTAGCTAAGTGATTTAAGCGTAAAACTTTTGTACCAGTTTCTTTTTGAATTACGGATGCTACTTTTGGAGTAGAGAACGTTTCGAATAAAATATATTTTAGACTATGTTCTTTTACTGTTTTTGTAATGTCAGCAAGCTGCTTTTGAGATGGTTCATCAGAAGCTGAAATTCCAGCGATAGGAATTTGTTTTAGGCCGTATCGTTGTTCCCAGTAACCATAGGCAGCATGAGAAACTAAAATTTCTTTCGTTTTTGCGTTCGCTACAGCTGCCTTAAATTGATCGTCTAAATCAGTAAATTTAGTTTGAAGTGCGGCGAAGTTTTTTTCGAATTCTTGTTTATGTTCAGGTTGTAATTCTACAAGTGCATTTTTAATCTTTTCCGCCTGTTTCATTGCTAGAGTAGGATCTAACCAAACATGCGGGTCTTTATCGTGATGATGTTCATCTTCTTTATGGCCATCTCCATGATCATGATGCTCTTCTTCAGTAGAAGCACGAAGCTCAATACCTTTAGATGCATTTACAATTTTAACATTTTCTTTTTGTAATGTTTTTTCCATTTTTTCAGCAAATGGTTCTAATTCAGCGCCGTTATAAACGAATAAATTAGCTTTTGCAACTTGTACTGTTTGTTTTTGACTTGGTTCAAATGTATGTGAATCTGCACCAGGTGGGTAAATTGCTTCAACATTTACATAGTCGCCACCGATTTTCTTTGCGAAATCAGCAAGTGGGAAAATCGTTGTATAAACTGTTAGCTTTCCATCTTTCTTGGCATTACTTTCTTTTTTATTTGAGCAGCCAGCGAAAATTAAGGTAAAAATAAGTAAGAATGAAAATATAGTCAATCTTTTAGGCATGAAGTTCTCCTCTTTTCTTTTTTACGGATATATTTTCCCCGATTATAGAAGAAAAATATCATTTTAATACAAAACGGAATAATTACGTTTTAGTTTGCGAACTTAGTATAATACATCTTTAATAAAGTTGCAATAAATAATAATCATTCCGATTTGTTTTTGTTATAAAGTTGTCAAATATAAGTGTATTATTTTTGCAAATGCATGCATATGTGACAACGCTGTTTTCATATATTGAAAAGGAGGTTAAAGAGGGGGGTGAGCGTTTGGGTTACTTAATGGAAGCTATTTTATTAATATTAGCGGTAGTATTGCCATTATCTTTTGTATTAATTTTTTTAAGAAGATTAATAAGTAATTTAGGGGACGCTACAACAATAACGAAATTACAAGAGAGAGATGAGAAAAAAGAGTAAGTAAAACACTATGCGTACGCATAGTGTTTTACTTGTGGTAAAATAAGATCAGGAAACTCCTAAAGGTTGTATTTTACTGAAGGAGAGAAAAGTAAAATAAGAGGTATATGCATATATGAATAAGCGAACAGCGTTAATACTTGGTGCAAGTGGTTTAGTTGGACAAGAGATAACGCGTCTATTACTTGAATCAGATTACTATGATTCGGTTACTATTTTTGTAAGAGATCCAATGCAATGGCAACATGAAAAGTTACAGCAGAAACAAGTTGATTTTTCGGTATTAGAGGAATATAAAGAGTTCTTTGCTGTGGATGATGTTTTTAGTTGCTTAGGAACAACAATAAAAAAAGCAAAAACAAAAGCAAATTTTAAAAAAGTAGATTATGAATATACGTTACGAGCTGCTTGTTTAGCTGAAAAACAAGGGGTACAAAATTTCCTTGTTGTGTCTTCTATGGGAGCGAATCCTAAATCATTTTTCTTTTATTCACAAGTGAAAGGAAGAATGGAAGAAGAATTGCAAAAGTTAGTGATCGGTGGTATTCACATTTTTAGACCATCATTATTAGTAGGAAATCGACAAGAATTTCGTTTCGGTGAACGAATGGCTGAAAAGTTATCTCGTATTATTCCTTTTATTTTTAAAGGGGCTTTCAAAAAGTATAAACCAATTTCAGCTAAAGATGTGGCGAAAGGGATGTATATAACCGCGCTGCGCGAAGAATCGGGTATCCATACTTATAATTCAAATGAAATTCCAACGATAGAATAAATAAAACCGAGAAGAATGACTTCTCGGTTTTATTTATTCGTATGAATTTTTCCTGGTGCTCGCTTATATTGGTGAGGTTCTTGCAATTCAAAGCCAAGTTCATTGGCTGCTATTCTCGGGAAGTACGGGTTGCGAAGTAACTCACGTCCGATGAAAATTAAATCTGCTTCGTTATCATTTAAAATTTGCTCTGCTTGAGATCCAGTCGTAATCAATCCAACTGCACCAGTTGCAATGTTAGCATGCTCTTTAATATGTTTAGCATATTGTACTTGATACCCAGGATAAACATCGATGCGTGCAGGGACAACAGCCCCAGAGCTACAATCAATTAAATCTACTCCTTGTTCTTTCATCCATTTTGTATACTGAACATAATCTTGAACTGTTAACCCGTCAGGATGATAATCATTTGCTGAAATACGAACGAATATTGGTCCGTCCCAAACTTTATTTACAGAGTCGATGATTTCGCGTAAGAAGCGATAGCGGTTTTCAGGTGAGCCGCCGTATTCATCCGTTCGTTTATTAGTAAGTGGTGATAGGAATTCATTGATAAGGTAACCGTGAGCGCCATGTAGTTCGATAACATCAAATCCGGCTTGTTTTGAACGTAACGCGGCCCTCTGAAAAGCTAATATAGTCTCTTTGATTTGCTGTATATTCATTTCTACTGGTATTTTCATCGTATCATTAAAAGGAATTGCAGAAGGAGCGAAAGCATTCATATCTAATTCAGCTTTTCTTCCGGCGTGAGCGAGTTGAATGGCAGCTTTTGCACCGTTATCATGTATAAAAGTAGTCGTTTTATGTAAGCCTTCAATTAGGTTGTCATCCCAAATGCCTAAGTCTTTATTTGAAATTCGACCTTCAGGTAACACGGCTGTTGCTTCAATCATAACTAAACCAACTTGACCGGCAGCTCTTGTTCCATAATGAATGAGATGGAAATTCGTTACTTGGCCATCCCCGTTTTCCGATGAATACATGCACATAGGTGACATAACAATCCGGTTTTTTAATGTAACGTCCTTAATTGTATAAGTTGAAAAAAGTTCGGAATTCATCCAATAGCCTCCTAGATTGAATTTTCTTACATTGTATCATTCTCTTTTTTGTTTCTCTAATAAAACGCTTATACGAAAAATTTTGTATATTCGTGTTACAATGACTAATATGAACTGAATTGGAGGATGGCATATGTACCAGGCTTATTATGAAAGCGAAGTAGGTTTGCTTGAAATTACAGCGAATCAAGAAGGAATTACGTCTGTTATATTTGTTGATGAACGACAAGAAGAAAATAAAAATGAAATGATAGAACAATGTATAAATGAGTTAGATGAATATTTTAAAGGGAAAAGAAAAGAGTTTACGGTCCCGCTGTCTGCGGAGGGAACAGCATTTCAAAAAAATGTATGGGATGCACTTTATACTATTCCATACGGCGTAAGTGCTTCATATTTAGATATTGCAGAGAAAGTTGGAAATACAAAAGCTGTACGGGCAATAGGAGGGGCAAATAGTCGGAATCCAATTTCAATAATTGTTCCATGTCACCGTGTAATAGGAAAGAGTGGAAAGCTTGTTGGATATGCTGGTGGTTTATGGAGGAAAGAGTGGTTATTAAAACACGAAGGTATTTTGAAATGACGTATGGATGGGAAGAGGGATTGTTTTGAAATGTATAAATTGTGGGCAATCTTGCGAGGAGGAACAGTTAAATTGTGCAAGTTGTCAGCGAAACTTGGATAATGAACAAGAGGAA